>CAYRFY010000241.1:0-220 GCA_964423635.1 uncultured Armatimonadia bacterium
AGATGCGAGGTTCGCCGCACCCGGAACGGCTCCTTCCGGGGCATGCAGTAACCTAACATGGGCAGCGAAGAAGGCCCACAGGGAGGTGGCACTCCGGCCGGCGGTTGCCCCGGACACCGATGGATCGAGGTCGGCGGTCAGGGGTGGAAGCTGAGGAACTTGCTGAACAGGGGCGTTGTCCTCACCCGCCGCTCCTCGTCCTGGCGCGGATCCTCAGTCG
>CAYRFY010000241.1:230-10927 GCA_964423635.1 uncultured Armatimonadia bacterium
CAGCAAGGCCGGAGCGGCGCTGGGCACCTGCACCTCCTGCGGCAAAAGCGGCGGCTCCAGCTCCAGCCAGCTCGACCGGGCCGCCATCTTGGGCTATGCCGATCGGGCGCTCGACGAGGCCGAACCAGGTCAGGGGGACGAGCATGACGCTGTCCACCGCGCGTCCGGGCGTCCAATAGTGCGCGTCTTCGAGCTCCCGCTTGATCGGCTGCGGGAGCACGGCTTCGCCGATGCCCTCCACGCCCAACCAAACCTCGGGACACACGGAGAGCACAAAGAGCACGAGCCCGGCGCCCGGCTGCAGGCGTTCGTGCAGACTCGGGCCGCGGTAGTACAGATACGCCCAGTTGAGTTCGCGGAAGTAGACGCGGAAGAGCGTCTCATATAGCTCGCCGGCCCTACCATCATCGAGAAGGGCCTGACCGCGTTTCGTGACCCGGAACTGCCCCTTGCGCAACGCGATCAGGCGCGCCATCTCACAGAGAACTCGCAGGCGCCACAGCCCCCAGACGTCGGCTTCGTTGATGACCTTGCAGAGCGCTCGGGTGCTGGCGCGGTGCTCCGGTGCGATCTCGAGGGCCTCCAGCATCTGTGTGGAGAAGGCGCGATTGAGGTTCTTGGCCACAGTGGCTTTGACCGTCCCGGCCTCCGCCATGGCCCGCAGGAGGATCCGGGCATTGCGGAACTCCTGCGAAACCTCGACGTCCTGCAGGGCCAGGTTCGGGTTGGTGCGGACCGCGGCGTCTTCTCCCTCCCACTCGTACATCAACCGAGAGATCATCTCGGGTGCCAGCGCAATCCGCTCAAGGCGGATACCGGATGGCGGGGAATAGGGCCGGTTGGCCGCGGCATCACACACGGCCGCGATCCGCGCATAGAGGCGTTGCAGGCGCCTTTCGACTTCCGAACTCGTGGCGTGGTTGAGCGCAGACGCCAGGTGCTCGGCGAGTTCCACCAAGTCCTCACCGGAGAGCAGCACGATGGTCTCATTACCACGGACCAGGCCGAGGGATAGCCTCTTGGCGAGGTCACCCACCACCCAGTTCAGTTCCTCATCGATCAGGCGGCGCTCGTCCTCGCTCAGCGCCAGCTCGAACGGGACTTGCTCGCGGTTGTCGTCATGGTACACGGCTGCATCCTCCATTGGCCGCCCGCGATACCGAGCGGGCGGGGCTCCCCGCGATGTTCGCCCATTGTGCGCCAAACCCTTCTCCGGCCACCGCCGATTCTCACGGGCTAGTATTACAACCGTACTTGTGCGCTGCGCCCGGCGGGGACCTTCCGATGGCTGGCCCGAATCGCGTCCGGAGGCCGACGCCGGCCTTCCAGGCCGGCTCGGCGGGCTGGAAAGCCCGCCCCACCGACGGCCGTTTTCTCGCCTCAACGCATGTACGGTTGTAGTGCCAGGCTGCCACGGCCGGCGCCGGGCGGAAACGGTCTCCCATCCTGTGAGCGCGCCACAGCCGCGTTCCGGGAGGAGACCGCGGGCGCCTGTGGAATATCCTAGGATGGTCTGTCGGCCAAGCGCGCGGAGTGTCGGCTCCACGGCCCGCGGACGCTTGTCCCGGTGGCGACTGGTGAGATCGCCGGCGGCCGGGGGCAGTACGGGGCGGGCGCGGCTCGCAAAGGTTGCGGCCGCGAGGTTCGGCCGGCCCGGCTCATGCCATTCTGGAACGCCGTCGGCGCAGACGGCACCGGGCGATATGGTGTATCATACGAGGAGCCTGGTCACCGGGCCGGCGGCCATTGCGTCCGCGACCAGGCCACCGGCAAGAGCCATCAGCACCCAGCGCATCGGCGGCCGCGGCGAAAGCGGGTTCCACCGACGAAAGGAAGACCGAGCGATGTCTGAAGCCAAGAAGCACGTCTGTCCCACCTGCGGCGAGGCCACTTGCGAGGCCGGCCACATGTGTACCCCCATCGACCACGAGGATGAGGCCTGCGAGTGGTGCGGGGCGATGATCGTGAATCAGCGCCACATGTGCTCGGGGAAACTGCCCGAGGTGGCCTATATCTGCAACACCTGCGGCCGCACCGCGGTGTCCCCGGAGTACCTCTGCAAGCCGGAGAAGATCAAGTAACACATCTGCCGCGAGCGGGGCGGGTACCCCGTGCGCAGGCGGCGCCTGCTTCCGACGCGACCGGCGCCCTGCCATCGCGAGTTCCGCGGGCGCAGTGATGTCGGCCGGATGTGGCCGGCCCCAGCAAGGAGACCTCTTCCATGATCCTGGAGCCCGAAGACTATCTGCGCCTGATCGAGAAGGTCGGCGACAGCGCCCAGACCGTCATTCCGCTGCACTTCCTGCTCACCGGGCAGGCCACCGTACTGGTGGACGATCCGGAAAACCTGGGGAACGTGGTGATTCGGGCGGACTCGCAGCACCCCATGGTCTTTTGCTATGGTGATGATATGGGAAGGCTCCTGCCGCTGCTGCGAGAGGCCGGCCGGACCCGACAGCTCTGGGCACCGGCAGAGTTCGCCGACGACATCCTGGCCACCGCCCGGGAAGCCTATGAGATTCCTCTGCGCATGCACCGGGTGGAGCAAAAGACCGTCTCGCGGGCACCCTCCGTGCCGCAGCCGGAGGACGGCATCGAGGTGAGACGGCTGGATCCTGAGGACGCCGCCCTCATGCGGAATGCCCCCGAGGAGCTGCAGTGGCTGCGGGAGGGCTGGGGTACCTGGGAGCGCCAGCTTCGCGAGGGTATCATCGTCGCCGCCGTGCGGGGGCTCGAGGTGGTCTCGGCGGCGGTGACGTTTGGCAGATCCCTGCGGCATGACGACATTGGTGTGGCCACATCTTCCGGCCGCCAGAGCAAGGGCCTGTGCACCGCCTGCGGGGCCGGGATTGCCGCCGCGATCCTGTCTGAGGGCCGGGTGCCGGTGTGGACGGTGGCGGTGGACAACCACGCGTCGTTCCGGGTGTCTGAGAAGCTGGGGTTCGCCACGGAGTACCACGCCGTGGGCATCTGCCCGGAAGCCCCGGCGCCGTAGTGGCGGCCCGGTATCGTGACCCCGGCGCAAGCTCTCGGGGTGTTCCGAGCCGACCGCAGCCTTGACTCGCCGTTTGCTTTGCACTAATGTGTCCGAGATGCATTTTGCCGCCATCTGCGTTTTCGGCTTGCACCGGAGTGGCCGAAAAAGTTCAGACGAGACTTCCGCCCCGCGGCCCTTCCCCTCACGTGCTGCGCTGTCGGCAGCCGGGGTCTTCGCCCGGAGCGGGGTCCGAGTGCCTTTTGTGGACGCGCGCTTCAATCGGCTCCGGGGCGCCCGTCGGCCCCCTCACGCCGGACAGCGCCGGAGTCGGCAGGCAGATGGCCAGGAGGCTGCTCTAACTTGTCACTAGATCGACCGCGTGGGCTTTTCGGTTCCTGTGGTGTCCGCGGCGTCGTGGGTGAGACGATCACCGATGAGGTCGTGGAGCGTTTGGCCCAGGCCTTCGCCCAGACGCTTGGCCCCGGCCGACGCGTCTGTGTCGGCCGGGATACCCGGCGCAGTGGGCCGATGCTCGAGGACAAGCTGGTGCAGGAGCTGGTACGTTACGGCCTGCATGTGGTCCGCCTCGGCGTCCTGTCTACCCCCGGCGTCTACTTCCTCACCCGAGAGTTGGGCTTCGATGCAGGAGTGGCGGTGACCGCCAGCCACAATCCCCCCGAGTACAACGGGTTCAAGCTCTGCAACCATCTGGGGATGTGGGTGGACCAGGAGCCCATCGAGCGGGCCTTTTTCGGCCCCGTTGTCCTGCCCAGTGGTCCTCGCGGGACGGCGGAGTTCGTGGATGGCGCGGAGACCTACTACTCGAGGATGGAAGCGCTGTGCCCGCCCCCCTTGCGGCCGCTGAGACTGGTGGTCGACTGCGCCTGCGGCCCCCACTCCCTGCACATGCCCGACATCCTGCGTCGTCAGGGGCATGAGGTCATCGCGCACAACTGCGTGCCGGATATCGAGAAGTGTGACCGCGACCCCGAACCGATGGCGCGCACACTGGCGCGTACCATCGCTTTGGTGCGCGACAGGGACGCCGACGGCGCCGTGTGTTACGACGGCGACAACGACCGAGTAGTGTTCTTGGACCGAGACGGCTTCATCGGCCTGCAGCAGGCCAATGCGGCCATGGCCATGACGGTGCTGTCCGCGGCGGTCAAGAAGGTCGCCGTGGGGTCGGTGGAGACCGGCCGCTTCGTGGAGGAGGCCGTGAAGAGCGTCGGCGGGACGCTGATCCGCACGGTGGTGGGCGACATTCACGTGGCCGAGACCGTCCGCCGGCACTCCGCCGCTCTGGGGATGGAGGAGTGCGGGCACTACATCATCGCCCGTCTCGGCTACTTCTCCGAGACCGTCTTTCCCACGGCCCTCATGCTGGCCAGCCACGACCTGACCCGAGTCCGTCAGGAGCTGGCGGACATGCCCACATTCCACGCCCGCGAGGTGCGCCTGGACTGCGTCGAGGCGGACAAGCCGCGGGTCATGGAGTTCGTCTCGGAACGTCTGGCGGCGGTGGATGCCGAGGTCAATGACATCGACGGCATCCGTGTGGATTGGGAAGACGGCTGGTTGCTGGTCCGCCCCAGCGGCACATCGCCCTATATGAAGGTGAACGCCGAGGCAGTTACGGAGGAACGGCTGGAGGAACTGATCGCTTTGGGTACCAGTCTGGTTCAGGAGGCGCCGCGATGAAAGCAGTCATACTCGCAGCAGGCAGCGGCAAGCGAGTCTTCCCGCTGGCGGTCAATAAGCCCAAGCCGATGTTCAAGCTCCTGGGCCGGCCTCTGATGGAGTACGTGATCATGGAGCTGGCGGCGGCCGAGGTGATGGAGGCCGTGTGCGTGGTGGCCCCGGGACAGGACGCCGAGCAGATACAGAGTTACTTCGGTGTCGAGAACCACGGAGTGGCCATGTCCTACGTCACCCAGACCGAGGCCAAGGGCATGGCCGATGCGCTGCTCTCCACCGAGAGTGTGGTCAACGGCGGCAAGTTCCTCGTGGTCAACGGGGACGACGTGTTCGACCCCGGGCTGGTGAAGAAGATGCTTCCCGTGGCGGTCAACTCCGAGATCGTTTTTGCCTGCCAGCCGGTGGAGGAGACCTGGAAGTTCGGGATTCTCAGTCTCGAGGGCGACCGCGTCACCGGCATCGTCGAGAAGCCGGATAAGGGCTGTGAACCCTCGAATAACGCGGTCATCGGAGTGTACATGCTCTCTCCGGATGTATTCGACTACATCCGCCGTCAGCCCCCCGGCGATTCGCAGTACGAGCAGGCCGTGCACGCGATGATCCAGGATGACAAGGACGTGCGTGCCGTCACCTACGAAGGGTTTTTCGGCTCCTACAAGCTCCCGTGGGACCTGCTGAAGCTTAACGAGCACTTCCTGGCCAACCAGGAGAGCTACATCGCCCCCTCGGCCCAGGTCTCCGAGCACTCAGTGATCAAGGGCGACCACGTCTATATCGGCCCCAACGTCCGCGTGTTCGAGCATTCGGTGGTCCAGGGGCCCTGCTATATCGGTGAGGGTGCGGTGATCGGCAACAACACGCTGATTCGCAACTGCACCTCGATCGGCGCCGGCTCGGTGATCGGCTACGGCACCGAGGTGAAGAACTGCGTGATCGGCGACAACTGCTGGACCCACTCGGCCTACGTGGGCGACTCGGTCATCGGCGACAACTGCTCGCTGGGGGCGGGCACGGTCACGGCCAATCTGCGCTTCGATGAGCGCAACATCAAGGTCGAGGTGCTGGGGAAGGGCAGGATGGATTCGGGCACCAACAAGCTCGGAGTCATCATGGCCGACAACTGCCGCACCGGGAGCAATGCGACGCTCAGTCCCGGCGTCAAGCTGGGTCCTCACTCCTTCGTCGGCCCCGGTGTGCTCCTGGCCAAGGACCTGGCGCCCAACAAGATCGCCCTGCAGGGCAGGCAGATGGTTGAGGTCAGGGACAACCCGGTCTCCCTGTCTCCCGAGACCAGCGCCCGGCTCAAGGAGCGGCTGCTGAAGTACGCCGAGCCTGAGTAGACAGGCGGCGCCACAGCAAGCCGTGGGCCCCGGGAAGCGACCGGGGCCCGCGAAGCCCACGGAGGTTCCCCGCCGCACCCGTCTACCGGCTCCACACGCTTCTCAGCAAGGAGGGCCGACGTCCCCCGGCACGAAGGTCACCCTCAAAGCCAGCGCAGAGGTCCCAAGAGCATGCAACTCCCCCGGTACGCTCGACCCTATAGGCCCATCGGCACGCCACGGCGGTCTTCATTCCTCGCATCGAGATGGTCGCCCTTTCCGGCCGTCTTCTTCTTACTGGCCGCATTGGCGGCTGCATATTGCCCGGCCCAGCCCGATTCGGAGAAGAGCAGGCCCGAGAAGTCCGTAACCGCGGACCCCGCGCCCCATTCCGCCTCGCCCTCCGCGAAGCCCGACGCGGGCGAGGCCAAGGCGGCCCGGCCCAGGTCGGAGCCGACGTCGCGCGCTGGTGCCGAGGCCGAGAAGAGCGATACGGACGGCGGCGCGCCGACGAAACCGAGGCCTGGAGCGAAAACCAAGAGCCCTTCCGAGGCGGCGAAGCCCCGGCCGGCCGCCCGCCGGCCGACCTCGGAGATAGACCCGGATCACACCGCCCGCGAGCGCCCGGACAGACCTGGGACAACCAGACCCGCCGAGTCTCCATCTACGGCCACCCCTGCAGCGGATAGCGCCTCAACCGAAGTCACGTCTGAGGACACGCCCGCCGGTGCGACGGGGTCTTTGTCGCCGCTCTTGCCACTTGCAGGCGCCGCCGGTGCCACAGCCGCCATCTCCGGGGCGGCCGCCGCCGAGGAGGCGCCTGAAGGCGCGGCCCCGCAGGAAGCCACGACTGCCGCAGCGACCGGGGCCGAGGCGGCGGAGAGCTCCACCGCCACAACCTCGCGGGAAACCGGTACGACCGACCGGGGCCCGTCGCGGCCCACACCGGCGGCCGAGAAGGCCAGCCGTCTTGCACGAGACGACCAGGTCACCCGCTCTTTGGAGCAACTCACCTCCGAAGCGCCCGCGGAGCCCATGACCGCCGCCGACCGCCTGGCTCTTGTGGCCACGCTCTCGCGCCAGGCGCGCATGCAGACCGCTGCCATGCAGGCCGAGAGGGCCCGGTACCAGGAGAGCCTGGACGACGCGGTCCGACTGGCGGCGGAGTTCGGCAAGCAGGAGCGCCGTCTGCCCGGCCTGCTGGTGACCGGCGGCCTACCCCTGGCCTATCTGGCCGAAGCCCGTGACCGCGCCGATGAGACCGTGGCTCAGATGGGCACCCTGTTCGACGAGGCCCTGGAGCGCCGAGCGGAGTTGACGCGCGAACTGGTTACGTACGGACAGGATGTGACCGCGGCCCGCGCCGCTTCGCGCACGTGGAGGACCGGGGATCTGGCCACCGCGATGCAAAGTGCCGTGGGCGTCCTGGAGAAGCGGGCCGCCACCGCCAGGGAACTGGCGACGCTGCTGGACGACACCATCGCCCAGACGGTCGAGGTCAGCGAGGCCGCCGGAAACCTGTCGCTGGACCTGACCGCCGGCCTGCGTACCCGGCGTTCGCGCAGCCTGATGGCCAGGACTACGAAGCCGCTGACACTGGGCACCGCCGCCGAGATCGGCGTTGAGATGCGTTCTTTGGCGGAGCAGGCCACAGGTGGGCTCCTCAACGCCGGAGAGAGCATCTCCGCGGTCAACCCGTGGCTGGCGGCCGCCATCAGCGCACTGCTCCTGGGCCTGCTGGTGGCGCTGTGGTGGGCACTGCCGCGGCTGGCCGAAGGGTTTGCCAAGGAGGCCCGGGACAGAGGGCTTGCCGAGGGCGTGACACGGCTCTTCCGTCTGATGGTGCCCGGCGGCCGCGCTCTACTGCTGATGGGCTTTGTCAGCCTCACGGCACGCACCTGGCATCTCCCGGAAGACTGGGAGATGGCGGCCGTGGCCTACATCGGAGCGTGGATGCTGTATGTCATCTTGCTCTACGTGCTGCGGGAGCTCCTGGCTCCCGGTGCGCCCGAGCGCAGAGTGCTGCCACTGGGCGATGAGGCCGCCGGCAACCTGTTCCGCGTGTTGCGGTCCGCGGCGTTGTACACCGTGGTGCTCTACCCCGTGCTCGTGCTGCTGGGGCAGGGATCGGAGCCACCGGCCGAGACGCTGCGGGCACTGCAGTTCATCTTCCCTGTGGGGCTCCTGGCCCTGCTCCTGGTCATGACCCGGGGCTCCGGCGGCCTGTTGGCCGTGCTCCCGGCGCCCGACACCCCGCGCAGTACGGCCACGCAGCGCATGGGCAGGATCGTTGTTCCCGTGGCCGCGCTGGGCATCGCCGCCAGTGCCGTGGCGGCGGCGGGTGGCTATACCAATCTCGCGGCCCACATCAGCCGCATCCTCAGCCTCGAGGTGGTACTGCTGGCTTGTGCGGTGTTCGTCGACCACCTCATCCTCAGGGCGCCGGGGGTCTCCACATCGCGGTGGCAAAGACCTCTCACCGGGGCCTTCTGGACCGGCATCGTCCTGGCGCAGATACCCATCTTCCGTCTGCACTCCCATCACGCCGGCATCGCCTACGACCTGCTCAAGACACCCTTCATTACCGTGCAGGGCGCTGAGGTCAGCGGCGCCAGCATCCTCAAGGCCCTGGTCCTGGTCATGGTGGCGTACGTCATCGCCCGCTTCGTGCGCACGCAACTACAGAGTTCGGACTATCTTTCCAGCCGCATGCAGTCCGGCGCCGCCTACGCCCTGGCAAACCTGGCCTTCTATGTGGTGATCACCGTCGGCGCTCTGTGGAGCATTGTGGCCGCGGGCTTCCAACTCAGCGTGCTCACGGTGTTCGCCGGCATGGCCGGCATCGGTCTCGGCTTCGGACTGCAGGACGTGGTGGGCAACTTCGTAAGTGGCCTGATACTGCTCATCGAGCGTCCGGTGGCCGTGGGCGACTACGTGGAGGTCGACACACTGAGGGGACACATCACCGCCATCAACCTGCGCAGCACCACGATTCGCACCCGGGACAACAACATCGTACTGCTGCCCAACTCAGATTTGGCCGGGTCGCGGGTGACGAACCTCACCCTGGGGGATCCCATGGTCCGGGTGAACGTGGCCGTCGGGGTCTCGTACTCCACTGATATGGACCTGGTCCATCGTGTGTTGCGGCAATGCGTGGAGCAGGACGATCGCTTCTTCGCCGAGCCGGAGCCCAGGATCGTCATCGTCGGCTTCGGGAACAGCTCGGTTGACTGGGAGGTCTGGGCCTCCGTGGCCACACCGGAGGAGGCCATACGAGCCGCTCCGGACCTGCGAAAGCGGATCTGGGATGCTTTCGCCGAGAACGGCATCGAGATTCCGTTCCCACAGACCGACCTGCACATTCGCTCATCAGACATCCCGCTGCCGTACGGCGGCGCGGAGGACGGCCAGACGCCACCGGCGGGGTAGGTCCGGAAGAGACTTGACGAGCCAGGGCCGAACAGGGCCCGTAGCGAGGTCTCGGCCCCCCCGACGGCAACGTCCGGGGGGGCGTGCGGCTCGGAAAGAGGTGGCGTTTCCTGTGGCGCGGAACCTCTTCACGTTCGCGTGCCAGCCCGTCTTCCCTCCGGGAGGTCCTCGCATGTCCCGCGCCCTGCCCCTTCCTGACGACCTACTTCTGCTTGCCCTCTGTCTGGTGATGCTGTCGGTCACCACCGTGCCTTCCCGGGCGGCGGCGCTGCGGGTGTGCATCCCCGCCACCGTGCAGGCCCCTCCGACACCCGCGGACGTGGACCGCGCGGCGCCCGAGTCGCTGCTGACCCCGTTCGTGGATGGGAGCAGCGGCGCGGAGGCCGAGGTGCAGACTCTGGCCGCGGCCTTCCGGGACGCTCGGCGGCTCTATCTGGTGGTGCGCTGCCTGGAGCCCGAGATGGCGGGTACGGTGGCCAGTTGCGTGGAGACCGACAGCAGCGGCGTCTTCGCCGATGACTGCATCGAGGTCTTCATCAGCCCCGAGGGGCGAGCCGACCATTACTACCACCTGGCGGCCAACTCGCTGGGCACGCGGTACGATGAGCTCGGGCACGACAAGTCCTGGAACGGCGACTGGGAGGTGGCGGCCCAAAGAGAAGACCGGGCATGGAGCCTGGTCTTCACCATCCCCTTCAGCGCGGTGGGCGGCCTGGCTCAGGAAGGTGCGGTCTGGTGGCTGAATGTGGACCGCCAGCGCCAGGTCGGGGGTAAGCCGGCCCTCAGCTCGTGGTCGCCCACGGGCCAGGACTTCCACAACATCGCCAACTGCGGCCGGCTTGTGCTCTGCGACGACTACGCCGCCTGCCTGCGCCACAGCATCCTGCGGCCCTGGGAGGAGCGGTCTCAGACGCTGAAGCAGCGGGCCGCGGTGGACGACGAGCTGGCGCGCAGAGTCGAGAGTCTCGTGGCCGATCTTGACGCCCGGCTGGCGCCGGTGGTGCAGGTGGCTCAGGGCACGCCCGGCGCCGCCGAGCTGCCGGCGCTCTTGGACCGCGGCTACGGCGTCCTGGCGAGTCTGGGGCAGGAGAGCGGTCTTCTGTCGGAGGCCATCGCCCGGGTCGAAAACCGGCAGGCCATGCGTGAGCTCGCCGGGCCCGGGCAGAGGGCGTTGTTGTGGGCGATGCCGGCCATCACCGATGAGCAGTTGAAAACGGATATGCTGCGTTATCCCTTGGGCAGGTATGGTAAACCTGAGGAGGTGGCTTATG
>CAYRFY010000242.1:0-8260 GCA_964423635.1 uncultured Armatimonadia bacterium
AACGAGGCGCCGGGCGGTAGCCTGTCCGACGCGGGCTTCGTCAGTCGCAGCCAGGGCTCGGCCACGGCTCTGGCCACCTCCCACTCGGTCTCGCGCTCCGGCGTCATGGGGCGAGTGGGCAGCATCTCGGAGGCGCCCACGGCGGCTTCCTCACGCTCTCTGACGCTGAGGTTGCTGCCGGCGCCCTCCAGAGCCACCTCTCCTTTGAGCACCGAGACGGTGGTGGCGCCGGCGTCATCGACCTCCACGGAGAACACCGTCCCCCTGACGGCGGCGGTGGCCGTCGGGGTCTGGATCTCAAACCTCGACTGCCGCCCCAGGGTCTGCAGGACGCGGACCCAGACCTGCCCCATGTCGAGTTTGAACAGATACGACTGGGCCTGCTTGGCCTTGTCGATCTGGCACTGCAGGACCGTCAGCTCGGTGTCGGGCCCCAGACGAATACGGGAGCCGTCCACCCAGTTCAACGTAACGCCCCCATCTTCGGCGGTGCGCACCACGTCGCCGGCCCGCACGTGTGTGGCATCGCCCAGGGGGCCGAAGGCCTCTTCGCCGGCGGCCTTGACCTCCACGGTGCCGCTCACATCACGGACGGCGGCGAAGCGCTGGATAACGAACAGCGACTGGATCATGGAGGCGCCGATGAACAGAAGCAGCGCCAGGGCACCTACCAGCAAGACGGCGGCTTTCCTCATGACGAAGGCTCCATAGGCGGCCGAGACCGCCAAACCCGGCGCAGATGGGCTTGCATACCTGGGGCGCCGGAGGCTATGCTCAGCGAGACGCCGCCGGTGACTTTCCACCATTGGCTTGACTGTGCGTGGATTCTACCCGCTCGCCGCAGGCGCCAAACGGACCGCCGGGCGGGCCGGATCACCACGGACAAGGAACCGATACCCTTACCCGGACACCCACGACCCATGCCCTCAGCCGGTAGTGACAACAGGAACGGAACCCTGCTTTTGTGCGCGGCCACCGGGCTGATCGTGGCGCTGTTGGCCTACGGGTCCGAGGTTGGGTTCCTCAGGCGCCTTGAGCTGCAGACCGTGGACGCGCGTTTCCTCGCTCGGGGTCCGCAGGGCACCTCGGGGCAGGTGGTGATCGTGGAGGTCGACGACGAGAGCCTCCGGGAGCTGGGGGCGTCGCGCTGGCCGTGGCCGCGGTCTTTGCAGGCCCGTCTGGTGCGCAGGCTGCAGCGGGCCGGGGCCCGGGCCATCGCCTTCGACATCCTGTTTCCGGAGCCCGATGCGGAGCCGGCGGCAGACGGCGAGCTGGCCGAGGCGGCGGCGGACTCAGGGCGGGTGTTCCACGCTCTGGCGGCGGTGACTGTCCGGGAGGGGCCGGAGGTGGGGGGTGACGTAGCCCCCGAGCTGGAGCGGTTCGCGCTGGAAGGGGCGCAGGTGGAGCCCGCCCACGGCTTTGCGGGCACCGCCGTGCTCCGCGAGTTCGGCGCAGTCATCGGCCCGGCGCCGGCTCTCGCCGCCACCTGTCGGGGCGCGGGCTTCGTGGATATCACCCCCTCGGTAGACGGCCTTTACCGTCGGTTCCCGCCGGTGATCGTGCAGTCCAACAACCTGTATCCCTCACTGCCGGTGGCCCTGGCGATGGATGCGCTGCAGGTGCCGGCGGCCGATGTGAGCGTGCTTCCCGGCCGCCGTGTGCAGTTGGGACAGCGACGCACGATCCCGCTGGATGGGGCGGGCAACTGCATCATCGACTTTCGCGGCCCGCCCGGCACCTTCCAGCACTTCAGCGCCGCCGACGTGCTTCACGACCCGCCTCGAGTGCCCGCGACGGGCCTGCGGGACAAGATCGTGCTGATCGGGGTGACGGCCACGGGGCTGTACGACGTGCGGCCCACTCCGTACGGGGCGACTTTCGAGGGGGTCGAGATTCTCGCCAACGCGCTGGACGGGATCCTGATGGGCCGGGCGCTGCGCGAGCCGGCTCCGGAGGTGGCGGTGGGCGTCACCGTGGCGCTCTGCCTCCTGATCGGCCTGCTGATCTCGCGGACGAGGGCGGCGGTCTACTGGCCGGGCTGCCTGCTCCTGCCGGTGGGGTACAACATCGCGGCGCTGTGGCTGTTTGGCGCCCACCGGCTGATGGTGCCCATGGCCACGCCGACGCTGGGCATGCTGCTGGCCACCCTGGTGGCCGGCGGCCACCGGCTGTTCACTTTGGAGCAGACGCTGGCACGGCTGCAGGGGATCTTGGGCACCTTCCTGCCCCGCGAACTGGCGGGGGGGATCACCGACCAGGACCTGGCCCCTATGCTCACCGGCGAGCTGAGAGAAGTGACGGTGCTCTTCGCCGACCTGCGGGGCTTCACCGCCGCCAGCGCCCGTCTTGGCCCGGAGCGCTCGGTAGCGCTGCTGAACCGTTACTTCGCCCTGATGCACGAGGGTATCCAGCAGTTCGGCGGAACGGTGGACAAGTTCGTGGGCGATGAGCTGATGGCCGTGTGGAACGCGCCCACCGAGCAGATCGACCACGCCCATCTGGCGGTGGCGGCGGCGGTAGAGCTGCAAAAGAGGGTCGAGCTGCGCCACGATGAGTGGGAGTTCTACGGGATGCCTGAGCTGCGGGCCTGTGCCGGGGTCGCCACCGGCCAGGCGATCGTGGGTTACCTGGGCTCGGGCGAGCGCATGCAGTACACCGCTGTGGGGGACACGGTGAACCTCGCCAGCCGCCTGGAGAACCTGGCCAAGGACCTCGAGGTCCCCATTCTCATCAGTGAGGAAACCCACCGGCTGGTGAGTGACATGGTCGAAACCACGGCGCGGGGGTGTTTTGAGCTCCGAGGTATCGATGGCGAATGTCCGGCCTATGAGGTGCTCGGGCTGCGGGAGACAGGTGCGGCGTCGCCCGATGGCGAATAGTATGTGCCCGGTGGGGGCAGTCTTCCGCTGCGTCCAGTCGGCCGGCTACACGCCCGCCGACCACCGCCACGAACCCGGTAACCGATCTTGCCGCGAGGGCCAGGGTGCGATGGAATTCCAGCTTACGGACCTCATCGACGAGCAATACAAGGTGGTCGAGAAGCACCGCGGCGGGATGAGCGTCGTCTACATCGTGCTGGACGAGTTCTCTCAGAAACGGTTCGCCATCAAGACGGTGAAGGAGGAGTTCCTCGAGGACCGCGCCGCCGTGGAGAGGTTTTGCGAGGAGGCCAAGACGTGGATGAACATCGGCCGGCACCAGCATGTGGTGGAGGCCATCATCTACCGTGGGATCAAGGGGCAGCCGTACCTGTGGCTGGAGTACGTGGACGGCAGCGACCTGCAGAAGCTCATAGAGGCCGAGAGGCACCTCTTCCCGCCCCAGGTGGTGCGGTACGCGCTTGAGGTCTGCGAGGCCATGGCGTACGTTCACAGCGCCACCGTGCGTGGGCGCACGGGGATCGTGCACCGCGACCTTAAGCCGGCCAACATCATGATCGACCGGCGGATGGGGGCGAAGGTCACCGATTTCGGGTTGGCCAAGGTCTACGGCCAGGGCCAGACCGATGCGGGCATGGGCCTGGGTACGTACTTCTATATGCCGCCGGAGCAGTTCCTGGACGCCTCTTCGGCCGACGCCACCTCGGACGTCTACTCCTTCGGGGCCGCGCTGTACGCGGCGCTCTCCGGAAGCCCGCCGGTCTCCGGCGGGTCGGTGGGGGCCGTGGTCAATAACATCCTCAGTCGAGTGCCCAGGCCTCTTTGCGATCTGGATCTGGGCATCGCCCCGGCGCTCGAAGGCATCGTGGGCAGATGTCTGCAGAAAAACCGGGCAGACCGGTTCGCGTCTTTCGCGGAGCTTCACAGCGCCCTCCTGGAGGCCTCCCCAGCGGTGGGAGAGGCCTTCTCGGGTCGCGAGGTGTTCCGCTGTCCGGGCTGCGGCCATACGAGTCTGAACGCCCATCGCGTCTGCCCGGTATGCGGCAGCGGGCCGGAGAAGGTGGCCTACTCCCCGGCGGCGGCAGCCGTCGCCACGGCCTTTGCTCCCTCGCCTGAGGTCCCGGCGGCAGTGGCGCCCGGGAGGGTCGGCGACGGAGCGGCCGAGGCGCAGCATACCGCCCCGGAGAAGGTGGCCCCGGCCCCAACGAACCCGCTGGTGGCGCAGGCCATAGAGCAGCGAGACGCCGGCCGGCCCCGGCAGGCCATGGCTCTGCTGCGCGATGCTCTGAACCTCGACGCCGGCGACACGGCGGCCCGAGCCCTTCTGGACGAGATCGCCCTGCAGGTCGCCCGAGAACGGCCCCAAACTCAGGGGAAGTCCTACAACTGGACCATGTTCCGGGGCAACAGCGCCCGCATCGGCTGCACGCCCGAGGTGGTGCTGCCTCCGCTGAGGCGGAAGTGGCAGACCCGCGTAGGCGAGTGGGTCATCAGCTCTCCGGCCGTGGTGAACGGCACCGTGTACGCCGGAGCCTTCGTGGACCGCCCGGGGCGGCACGGCAGGGTGGTGGCGCTGCGCATGCAGGACGGACAGCTCCTGTGGGCCACGGACTTCGCCCGCGAGGTGGTGAGCAGCCCCGTTGTGCTGGGAGGACGCATCCTGTACATCGGGTGTCAGAACAACGTGGTGGCTTTGGACTGCAAGACCGGCCGGCGGCTCTGGGAGTTCACCACCGCCGGAGAGGTTGTGTCAGCCCCCGGCGCCGTCCAGCGCCTGGTGTACTTCGGCAGTTGCGATGGGCGCCTGTACGGGATTCACCCGCAGAGCGGCCAGCAGATCTGGGCCTTCCGCTCGGCGGGTGAGATCTACAGCTCACCGGCGTACCGCAACGGCGTCATCTACGTGGGCTCCAGCGACCACCGGCTCTATGCGGTCTCGGCGGAGACCGGCCGTGTGCAGTGGGAGTTCATGGCGGCCGGCGAGATTCCGGGTGCCCCGGCGCTGGCCGATGACCGTCTGTACATCGGAGCCACCGACCGCCGTATGTACTGTCTCGATGCGCCGACGGGCCAGAGGGTGTGGGAGTATGCGACCGAGGGCGAGATCCACAGCTCCCCGGCCGCGGCCGGAGAGCAGCTCTTCTTCGGCTCCCGGGACCACTGCGTCTACTGCCTGGAGGCACGAACCGGCGTCGTGACGTGGCGCTTCGCCACAGGCGACTGGGTACACTGCTCGCCGGTGGTGAGCGGCAACGTGGTGTACTGCGGCTCCCACGACAAGAAGCTGTACGCCATTGAGAGCGACAGCGGCGTGCTCTTGTGGGAGTACGAGACGGGCGGTGAGATTCAGTCCTCGCCGGCGGTCTCCACGGGCAGCGTCGTGGTCGGCAGCAACGATGGGAGCATCTACTGTTTCAAGGGCCAGTGAAGCGCCGGGAACCGCGCGCCCTGGTCGTCGAGCCGTAGTTGGTGCGGGGTCCAGTCCCCGGGGACCGTTGGGGTGCTGCCGGTCCGGCACCGGAGCTCGATGTACTGTTGACTTACCAGCGAGGCTCCGTCTCGGACCGAGGAGCACGGTACGGAGGTTGACTTCGGGTCGGTGCCACGGCCAGCCGCCGATCCCGCCGGGCGGGATCGCCGAGTCGGGCTGGAAAGCCCGATCCCGCAGGGCGGGACGACGGCAAGTGCGGGGATCTACTTGGCGAAGCTCCGCGCCGTCAGGGTCATGGGGTAGTTCGAGCCCGACTGGGGGATGATGCGGACGCGCACGGGAGGTGTTCGGGTCCCGGTGACGCGCTGGCGGAATAGCACGTGCTCATCTCCAAGGCCCAGAAGCCCGGTCTCAAGCAATTCGCCGTTGACCTCGACGATCGCCCTCGCCGGCCCTCCGCCCGACCGCAACGCCAGCTCCAGCTTCGCGTCATAGCCATTGGGATTGTCGTAGGTGACGGCCACGTCGTGGACCACGCCGTAGTCGCCCTTCAACCGCGGGTGCAGGACGGCGTCCTGTGGGGTCTTGCCGATGTGCAGAAAGCCCCAGCCGCGGCCGACCTCGTGGCGCAATTGCAGCGCCTTGTGGCCGGGGAGCTGCAGGAAACGGGTGGGCGTGTCGGGGGTCATGTTCGGCGATACGTCGGACAGCGCGCCGGGCACCGCAACACGCTCGGAGGCCTCGGTCTCCAGGAATGTGTGAGCGCCCTCGAGGAGCTGGAGCCGCGCGAACCCGCTGACCACTCGTCCCGGAGGCATGGGCAGGCAGGACAGTACCACGCTCTTGCGCGGCGGGATCTGCAGCGCAAGACCGGTCTGTCCCCGGCCCGCGATCTGGAAGCGCTGCATCACGATATGGCCGACGTACACCTCGTCCGGGCTGGGGCCACCGTCGGCGCCGGTGACATGCACCGTCGCCGGGCTGTCGCCGCTGTTACTGATCCGCACCAGCAGGTTCAGCGTACGCGAGGCGCCACCCAGATGATGCCACAGGAAGTGGATGGTCTCCTGCGCCACCATCGGAAAGCGGAACAGGGGCTGAGCCACCTCCACCCGCTCAGGGTCGTTGCTCAGTATGGACCGCACGGGATCGCCCGCTGGGTAGCCCACCTTCTGCATTCGGAACGGTACGGTGCGCTCCAAAGTGAAGTACTCCACACCGGAGGCGGCGATCTTCACACTGCCTCCGTCGGCCCCCACCTTGATGTCGCGCACTGTTGCCGACGCACCGGGCTCGGGCTCGATAGCGATCTGTGCCGCCAGACGCGCGGCCCGCTCGAGCCACGGGTTGTCCTGGGCACGGCCCGAGACCGGCAGAGGAATGGAGGAAGGAACCCTGGCCGCCCACTTGCGGACGACCACCGGGATCAGCGCCTCGCTCTCCCCCACCCGAACGCATACTGTGCTGGTTCCGGGAGCGCGGCCGGTGACGGAGATGCTGCGCCCCACGGGCTCGACTGTGGCAATAGCTACCGCCGCGTCGAGGACGGAGGCCTGCGGCAGCCCATTGGTTCGCCCGCCGTACTCGGCCTTCCGACTCTCCCCCACGGGAACCTGAAGTGTGGTGCTCCGTGCCACCACATAGGGCTTGGCGAAGACCTGGCCGATGCTCTGAGCCCACATGGTGGCCAGCCCCAGGGGCATACTGCTGGAGAGCTTGGCCTGGGTGTGGTCGATGCGCAGAACCAGCCTGTCGCGGGCCCTGACCACGGCCGGGGCCGGCGTGGCGCCGTTCTTGCCGTTCGTCTTTGCGGGCACCGCTTCGGGCACTGCGGTGAGATCCTGAGGACTGAGCCCCGCGAAAGCCAGCTCGTTGAGCCTAGCGGCGGCCCCCGAGATCGCCTCCGAGCCTTCGGCGCCACGCCAGCGCAGGAGTATCTTGCCCCCGTGGAGCAGGGCAACAGACTGCCCGTCACCTGCGGGGAGCGATCGGAACTGGGGGAACTCGGCCGCCTGCCCGAGACCTCCGCACAACAGGCACAGAACCGCAATGTAACGGGATATCATCAGTCAGGTCACCATGACACGCAAAAGGCCCGGGGCCACAATCGGCGTGGCCACCGAGCCCGATGTGCGGGGATGAAACCGAGTGTTGGGTCCGCCGGAGACCGGGCGGCGGCGGCGACGACGCTCAGGTCTTCAGAGCGGCACCGCCGGGCTCGCGGGTTTCGTGCCCGGGCCGTGGGCGGTGGCGTCTGTGGGGCTTTTGGCCCGGAACTCCTAGGACCCGATCTTGGCCTCCAGCTCCTCCAGACGCTTCTCCAAGAGCCTCATCTTCTTGATGGTCTCGGGCAGGCGCATGGTCGCCGCGGTGACCCGCAGTTGTCCCTGATGTGAGCGGGCCGGGTAGCCCGAGTAGACGCCGGGCTCTTCGAGGTTGCCCATGACACCGGCCTGAGCACCGATGACGATGTTGTCGGAGATGCGGACGTGGTCGTTGACGCCCACCTGGCCCCCCATGACCACGTTATTGCCCACCGTTGTGCTGCCGGCGATGCCTACCTGGCCGCAGAGCAGGCAGTTCTCACCGATGACGCAGTTGTGCGCGACATGCACGTGGTCATCGACCTTGGTGCCGTTGCCGATACGGGTGGCGGATACGGTTGCCCGGTCCACGGTTGCGCAGGCCCCGATCTCTACATCCTCACCGATGATGACGGTGCCCACCTGGGGGATCTTCCTATGCCCGGCCGTCGTCTGCAGATAGCCAAATCCGTCGCAGCCGATGACGGCCCCGGCATTGATGATGCTCCTGTGGCCGATGAGGGTGCGCTCACCGATGAAGGCGTGCGGGTAGATGATGGCGCCGTCGCCGATGGAGGCGTCGTGGCCCACGTAGGCCAGGGGATAGACGATGGCTCCCTTGCCCAGTGTGACTCCGTCTTCGATGA
>CAYRFY010000242.1:8270-10812 GCA_964423635.1 uncultured Armatimonadia bacterium
GACATTCTGCCCCACGGTTGCGGTGGGATGGATGCCCTCAACCACTCGCGGCCGTGGGGCGAACAGCTCGAGGACCTTGCTGAACGCCAGTCGTGGGTCTTCGGTGACGATTAGGGGCTTGGAGCTCACGCGGGTGCCGTCGCGGACGATGAGCGCGGATGCAGCGCTCTCCTCACCGGCGGGGAGCAATTCCGGCCTGTCGATGAACGCGATCTGTCCGGGCTGAGCCTCCTCGAGGCTATTGGGCCCGGAGATCATGATGCCGGCATCGCCCTCCACAATGCCGTTGACGAGTGCTGCGATCTTGCCGAGATGGATAACCTGACTTTGCACCGTGGTTCATTCCTCCTGCGCGCGTGGCTGGCGCACTCCGGCCCACATCTGTCTCAGAGCTTCGGCGATGTCGTCCGTCATATCGGCTCCTACAGGTTCATCCGCCGGAACCGTGTACAGCCTCACGCCCCGCTGCCTGGCTATCCTCTGGGCGGCGATAGCCGCCGCATCGAGGATGGACTTGGTGATCTCGACACGCCTCTTTATCAGAGCGTCGGCCTGGCGATCTCTTTGCTCCTGCCGGGACAGGGAGATGGCCCGGCTTGCCGCCAGATCGTGTCGGGCCATGTCCGGAAGGGCCGGCGTCGGAAGCCGCAACTGCACGGTGGAGAGCCAGGCCGGCGTGGTCATGTGGCCCATCTGCCGGGTCATGGTCTCGCGCAGGGCTCTGCCCGCCGCCCCCAGGGCGGGGCGCAGGCGCTGGTCGGCCGCTCGCCAGACATCGCGCTCAAGCTCCCGGATCTCGGCCTCCTGCCTCTGCTCCAGTGTGTCCTTCAGCTCGGCGAGGCGCGTCTTCTGCCGGCTCTCCAGCGCAGCCAGGTCGGTTTCAATCACGTCCACAACCGACTGTCGGGTGTCGCTGGAGGCTTCGGTGCCGCTGTCGGCGTCTAGAAGTCGCTCCTGGTTGTCCCGGTAGGTGTCCATAGTGGCCCGGGCGAGGTCGCGACTCGCCTCGGCCTCGGCTTCGAGCAACTGGGTCGCGGTAGCCCGCCGGATCCTGTCCGTCTCCCAGCTCAGGCGGGCCTGGAGGTCCGGTGGCAGACCGGAGGCCTGCTGGGCGATGGGCCTGGACAGCCTTGCCACTACGTCATCATGTCTTGCCAGCCAGCGCTCGCCCGGCCAGTGCAGGACTATCGGCCCGGCGATGTACTCGCCATGGATGCGTCCGCCCATGGCCAGCACAGGGAACTCGGGCGGCAACTGATCGGCCCGCAGGGCCCTGACTGCCTCGTCCAGGCGGGCGAGATCAGGGTACATCGGGTGGAGGGCCGCCAGGGGCGCAAGGTACACGAAACCCACGGGGCGGGGGGTCTGTGCCCCGCTCGCGGAGCCTGCGCCGGTCGTGGCGATAGCCCCCACGACACAAGTCACCACTGCCGCCACGAGGCACCGTCTCATGGGATGGCCGCGGCCACGGATGGTGGCCGCGCTAGCCCCCGCCCCCTTCGGCGGGAGCTTCCGGAGCGTCCGGTGCCGCGGGTGCGGGCGTTGCCGCGGGTGCGGGCGTTGCCGCGGGTGCGGGCGTTGCCGCGGGTGCGGGTGGTGCCGCGCCGTTGAGCTTCTCAAGTACGGCCGCGGTGATGTCTTCGCCACCGTATAGTACCCCGAGCTTATTGAGCACGATAGAGAAGCCACGCTCGGCCGCGATCTGCTGAACCACGGTCTGCATGGTGCCGGTGAGCTCCTGCTCGGCTTCGGCCTGCATGTCCATCAAGTCGGCCTGCAGTTCCTTGGCGATGGCCTCGATGTGCTTGGAGCGGCTCTGGGCGATCTCCCGGAGCTGCAGGAAGTCCTCACGCTCGCGGGGCGTGCGATCCGGCTTGGACTCCAACTCCAGAAAGCGGTTCTCTTTTTCGTCGCTGATCTGCTGGAGCTCGTCGCGCCGCGTGGCATCATCCGCCGACAGGGGTCGAGGCTTTCTCAGAATCTCTATTGCCTCGTTGAATAGCTCCTCGCTGAGAAACAGGTACTTGTTGCTGAGTTCCTTGAGCAGGGCGTCTTGCTGGGCATACCACTGTCTCAACTCATCGCGCTTGGCCTTCAGCCGGTCGTACTGTGCGTTCACCTGGTCCAGATCGACCCAGGCGATCTTGGGGGCTGCGGCGGCATCCTGTGCGTGTGCGCCGACCGCCGCGATGCCCAGGAGCAGCGCGGTCAGCCCCAAGAGACCCCACATTCTGTGCATTGTGTGCTTCCTCTCATTGGCCGCAACCATCCCGATACTGGGAGCGGTTTGTTTGTAGACAAGCTTCGCGGCCCTTGGTTTCGGTCCCGCAGATGCAAAAGTTCTCCCCTCACCATGGAGCGGGAAACAAAGCCGCGTTGGGGCCGCCGTGCTGTGGCCCCAACGCGTGAGTCGGATGACGATAGGTTCTGAGGTTGCCGGGCGGAGCGTCTAGAAGCGCGGCCGAGAAGTCCGTCCGGTCCGTTTCATGTCATTCTGGAGCGTCGGCGGCGCAAGCTCGAGCTTGCGCCGCTTGGGCGAAGA
>CAYRFY010000243.1:0-10808 GCA_964423635.1 uncultured Armatimonadia bacterium
CAACGAGATCCTTCGCTATCTCGCTGCGCGAGATTGACGCTCAGAATGACGTTTTGACGGCACAGCCCGCTTTTCGGCCGGAGCGTCAAACCGCTCCGTGAGTGTAGACCACCTTCACCGGTGCCTCCGAGGTGCGCCGCGTGGAATGCGACACCCCCGGACCAACATACACCGCCGTGCCCGGCTCCAAAGCCAGCACCTGCTCGTCGAGTTTGATCTCGCCGACTCCCGAGATTACGTACAAGGCTTCCTGGTCGTCGTGTACCTGCACCTGCGAAAAGTCGGTAGCGTGGTACTCCGCCACTCCCAGATTGAAACCGTTGGTTGTCCGGACGTCCTCGGTACCGACGAGATTCTTGCTCCAACGATCGGCGAATTCAGATGGCGACACCTTGGCTTCGTTGACGGACTTCACATGAGGCCTCCTGACTGGTCTCCAGTTACGGATGGGGAAACAGGTTACACCCCGGTAGGGCGGGGAAGAGGGGGGCTATCCCGCGGGCTCGGCGTCAATGACCTCGCGGACCTTCGCCGCGAGGTCGGCGGGGCCAAAGGGCTTGGCCAGGAACGGGTAGCCTGCGGCCTGTGGGCTCTGGCCGATGGCCGGGTGCTCTGCATATCCGGACATGAACAGCACCTTGAGCCGGGGGCGCTGCTGGGCAATGGCCCGATGCAGCTCGACGCCCGTCATGCCGGGCATGACCAGATCGCGCGGAAGGCTCCCGCTGTCCTCTGGTTCACAAGCCATTTGTTGCATGCCTGTCGCTGATTTCGACACGCTGCCGAAGGGGGAATGCGCCCGGGTGGTGCCGAGAACAACAGTGTACAAGAGCACCGGCGGGCGGTCCAGTGTCTGTTGCCACACGTAGGTTATCCGGCCCACCACCTGGCCTCGCAAGCCAGAGCAGAGCCTCGACCGAGCCCCTGTGACAATCACCCCCCCGTCGTGGCTTCACGGGCTCCTGCTTGCCCTATCGGCATCGGCGGCTCCCCACTCGAGCGCGCCTCCGGGCCTGCCGGACCCTGCGCCGCGCAAGACCCATTGCCTCGGTGTGCGCTGATGGGCTATCCTTGGGGTACGCGATAGACTGCGCTACTCCGCGCCGTGGCATGAGCACAGAAGGGACGGGATCTACGTGCTACTGAGACTGGTGAACTACACCGAGAGTAAGAACATCGAGGCGCGACAGCAGACGGGCTTTCTCACCGAGCAGGGCGTCGTGGGTTTCGGGCGCGTCGGAAAGGCCTGCACGTCGGTGAGATCGGCCTGTGACTGCCCCGACTGCTGGAATGCTGTTCTGAGCCTGGCCACCTGCGAGGCCTGCCTGGCCGCGGCCCGAGCCTATGCGGATTGGTTCGCCGCCCAGGATGCGCAGACGCGAGACGACTTGACGCTGCCCATAGGGGAGGTCAAGCTCCTCCCACCCGTCCCCAGACCCAACAAGCTCTTGTGCCTTGCCCAGAACTTCGCCGCCCATGCCGCCGAGGCCAACCGACACATCACCCACAGCGGCGTCAGCGTGGCCGACGCCATGACCCCCCACGTGTTCATGAAGCCCAGCAGCAACAATGTGCGGGGCGATGGCGACCCGATTATCATCACCCCGACCGCCCAGTTCATCGACTACGAGGCCGAAGTGGCCGTGGTCATCGGCAGGGAAGGCAAGTACATCAAGGCCGCCGACGCCATGGATTACGTCCTGGGTGTCACGGCCATCAACGACGTCTCCGAGCGCAAGCTGAAGATCTGGGACCGCAAGGACGAGCGGGAGTGGGACAACTTCTTCGACTGGCTCAATGGCAAGTGGATGGACAGCTTCGCTCCCATGGGGCCCTGCCTCGTACCGGCCTCCGACGTGGATCCGGACAACCTCGACATCACCTGCCACGTCAACGGTGAGGTGCGTCAGGAGGGCAATACCGGGGAGATGTACCATAGCGTCGCTCAGACGATCGAGTATATCAGCCACTTCATGACGCTGGAGGTCGGTGACGTCATCGCCATGGGCACACCGGCCGGGGTGGGCGCCGCCAGAGACGCCAAACTCGTGGCGGGAGACGTGGTGAGCGTTACGGTGACGGGCGTAGGGACGTTGACCAATCCGGTGGTGGCCGAGGCCGAGTAGCCGGCCTACACCGTATCCTGCAAGACGCCCGGGTGGCGCCGATGGCCTCCGGTCGTCCGCGGGGCTTCCCTGAAGAAGGTCCACAACACATGCCTGACGAACCAACTGAACACGACGGCACTGTCGCCGCCACCGGCGAGGCAGGAGATGCCGGCCGCCTGCCGCCGTGGCTGCGGGTGAAGACGGGGAAGGCCCGCCAGAGCCGGGCGACCCACGATCTCGTGGCCGCCTACGGGCTCCATACCGTCTGCGAGGGGGCGCGCTGCCCCAATATCGGCGAGTGCTACTGCCAAAAGACCGCGACCTTCATGATCATGGGGGCGCGCTGCACCCGCAACTGCCGGTTCTGTGCCGTGGAGCACGGCACCCCCTCGCCTCTTGAGCCCGACGAGCCACAGCGCGTCGCCGCCGCCTCCGCCGCTCTGGGGTTGCGCTACGTGGTGGTCACCTCCGTGACTCGCGACGATCTGCCGGACGGCGGGGCATCCCATTTCGCCGCGACGATCCACGCGGTGCGCCGGGCCCTGCCTGATTCCAAGGTGGAGGTGCTCACTCCGGACTTCCGCGGCGACGAGACCTGTCTGCACACCGTCCTTCAGGCCGGGCCCGACGTGTTCAACCACAACGTGGAGACCGTCCGCAGGCTGCAGGCCCGGGTACGGCCGCAGGCAAGCTACGAGACCTCTTTGCAGATGCTGCGTCGCGCTTCGGCGGCGCCCGCGCCGGTGAAGTCCGGGCTCATGGTGGGTCTCGGCGAGACGGGGGACGAGATCCGCGCCACCATGGACGACCTGGCGCAGGCGGGTGTCGTTCTCCTCACCATCGGCCAGTACCTGCGGCCCACGCGACGGCACGTACCTGTGGCCCGCTACGTGCCTCCCGAGGAGTTTACCCAGTACGTGGAATGGGGCAAAGATGCAGGGATAGCCCACGTATTCGCCGGGCCCTTCGTGCGCAGCAGCTATCGTGCCGCCGAAGCGGTCGCGGCGCTGGAGCGTCGGTAGACGTCACCGCCACTCATCCACGCGTAGGCCGCGCCGGCAGGCCTCATTCGGCCCGCTCGTCCGGGCGGCTCCCGCTGGTGCGGCTCTCCACCCTGTTCTTGGCGGCGCCCGGAGAAGGCTGCCCCGGCGGGCGCGCAGACACCTACCGACCCCACAGGATACTACGGTGCGATGCTCAGACGCGGTGCGCTCATCCTGGCGGCCTTTGCCCTTACGTTCGCCCTCTTCGTGGCGATCGTCGGGCATGTGGTGGCCGGGTCGGGATGGATGCGCGAACGCCTGCGCGACATAGCCGCCTCCGAGACCGCCCGCTTCCTGGAGCGGCCGGTGGCCGTCGGTCCTCTCGAGGGCCATTTGCTTTCCGGGATCCGTCTGCACGGCCTGGCCGTCGCCGGCCCCCGCGGACTGGGCCGCGACCGCGGCCTCTCGGTGCAGACCCTCACCGTCCGCTATAACCCCCTGCGCCTGGTTCTGCACCCCGGAGACGCCCTGGCGGCGGTGGCGGTAACCGTCAACGGCGTGCGGGGGCGGTTGGTCCGTGGTCCGGATGGCACATTGGACCTCCCCCCGGGCACGGGCGCTGCCGATGCTCCCAGTCGCGGCTCGTCCCCCCGCCCCTTCTCAGGCCCGCTGGTGTCTCTCACCGATGTGGCCCTGGACTACACCGACCACGCGCTGACATCTCTCGAGGGCGAGCCCCTCGCCGTGAGCCTCCGGTCCGCCGCGGCCCGCGTCGACGTGGGCCGGCTCATCTCCGCCCTCCGGGATGGCGCCCCCGTGCCCCCTCTGCAGTTTGCCACACACCTGCAGGCCTCCTGCGGCCCCCAGAGCATTCGCGCCCTTCTGGACGCCGACGGCAAGACCGTGCGCGTCCGGGACCTGTCCCTCGCAGATTCCCAGACGGGCGATGCGGTGGCGGCCACAACGGTGGCGGCCCGGGTCGACCTGTCCCGGCTCAGCGATCCCGAGGACGGTCCGCTCCAGGCGCTGCGGCACATCGAGGTGGCCGGGCCGGTGGTCTGGCTGTCTCGTGGCCGGGGCGGCGAGTTGCCCATCATGCGCCAGGTCTCTCGCTGGCTACCCCCGGAACGCCGGGAGCCGTCGCGTCCGACGGCGACTGTGGCCGTCACCGGCGGGAGCTTCCGCTGGATCGACATGGCGGCCCTGAGCGAGCCCTTGGTCGTCTCGGCCCAGCAGTTGGAGGCCCAGGTGCACCTGGGCCGGTTGCTTGCGGCCCTCGACGGCCAGAGCAAGGGCGAGCCGGGCACGTTGTCGGCGCAGATCGAGGCGGCGGCCGGCGAGCTACACCTGGCCGCCCGCCTGAGGGCGCAGCTAGGGTCCAGTCTGCGGGTTTCCGGCCTGGAGGCCCGGCGCGGGAGCCGGAGCGTCTTGTCGGCCACGAGCATCGAAGCCGACTATCGCCTGGCCGGTCTGCTGGGCGGCGAAGGGCCCGCGGCCCTGCGGGGCCTGGATCTGCGCGGCCTGCGGGCCGATCTGGCGCTGGACCAGGTCAACTGGCCCGTCGGCCTGCCGCAACCGGCGACACCACCACTTCCGACGACACAGGCGCGGACGCCCGCCTCAGACGACGCTGCCCCCGCCGCGCCGATCACCGCCGCCATTTCCGTCGAGGACGCCGACGTGGCCCTGAATCTCGCATCTGTGCGCGGCCCCCGAGGCTCCCTGCGGGCGCGCCTCGTACTGGACACCCTGGAGCTGGACATGGGGGCCCTGCACGACGGCGATGCCGCCGGGGTGGGACAGGTCTCCGGGCTGGCCTCGGCCCAGATCGGGCGCCTTTCAGGGGCCATGGCGCTCAGCGGCGAGCTGGGACGCGGGCTTCAGGCGACGGATGTGCGCGTGGACCACGGCTCGACGCAGGTCTTGCGAGCCGCTACGCTGCGAGTCGACTATGACGGCCGCGGACTGCTCTCACAGCCCCTTGAGGCCCTCGAGCGGCTATCCCTGCACGATCCGGTCGTTCGTCTTGTGGTGGACGCCGACGGCAGGCCCGCGGTGCTGGCCGATCTGCCGGTCTCCCGCGGGTCGGGCATCGGGAGCGCCTCCGCACCTCCCATCCGCGTGGTGGTGGACCGCGGCCGGGTGGACTACGTCCGACTCGGCAGCCGGGGTGGCATCGGCGCCGGCTCACTGACCGACCTGCACGCCGATGTGCATCTAGGCCACCTGATGGCGGCCGCAAAGGGGCGGGTGTCGGGGGACATCGGGCAGATGCGCGCCCGGGCCGCCGCGTGGGGGGCAGGGGTCCACCTTGCCACGGCCGCGGCCGTCGATCTCAACGGCACGGCAAGCCTGCGCGACCTCACCGTCACCGAGGGCGGGAGAGGCGGCGTGGTTCGGGTGGGCTCGGTCGTCGCGAACTACGCGCCGCGACAGGTTTACGCCGGACAGGTGCTCCCGGGTCTGCGAACGGTCTCGCTTCGTGACGCGGACGCCCGTCTCATCCGCGAGGTCGACGGTCGGTTCCGTCTACAAAGGCTCCTGGGTGGCGGCGGGGCGCATCCGGTCCGGCGCGCGACCGGCGCGGGCCCCGACCTCGGTGACCTCACGGCCACCGTCCGCCTGGCCCGCGTGAACGCCACGGTCACCGACTACTCTCTGCCTGCGGGCACCGCGGTGTTCCAGGCCTCGGACCTCAACGGGTCCGCCAATCTGGCTCGCCCCGGCACCGGACACCTCCGTGGCCGGGCGCGGGTGACAACCCCATCGCTGTGGGCGGCGGCAGGGTTTGCCACAGACCTGGCCTCACGCCTGGACGTCCACTCCATCCAGGTATCGGAGCGCACCCGGGCCGGTGACCGCTCGATTCTCACCGCCGGCCATGCCGGCGTGCGCTATAGCCTACCCCGCCTCCTGGGTGGCGGCGGCGCCGCTGCGCTGCGCCACATCGCCCTCCGCGACTTCACGGCCAACCTGCGTCGCGAGTCCGACGGTCGCCTGCGCATCGTCCGTCTGCTCCAGGGGCTCTCGGGGACACCGAGGAAGGACGCCACAGCGGACAAGGCCCTGCCGCTGCGGGCCATTCTGCAGATGGCCGGCGGAAGCGTGGTCTACGAGGACGGCGCCCTGGAGGGAGGCCCGATTCGGGCCACGGCCGACACGCTCAGTGGCCGTGTGGACCTCGGACGCGCCATGGCCCTGCTGGGCGGCGGCCCCCCCGGCTCCGTCGAAGGCTTAGGCCGGCTCCGGGCCGGGCTCACTGCACAGACCCCGCGGCTACTGGCCCGTGGACGACTGGACGGCGAGCTGGACAGCCGCCTATCGGTGAGGGACCTTGCCATCTCTCGGCGCGGGGGCAACGGTTCGGCCCCTCTGGTTTTCCTCCCCGCCGGCACCGTGCGCTACGCGATTGCCGGACTGCTGGGGCCTCGGCCCCTGGGGGCCGTGAGACACATCGAGCTGTCCGGGCTCCGGGGTCGGATCGTCCGCGAGCAAGACGGACGCCTCGAGCTGGCCCGGCTGCTGGCGGCCTTCACTCCGGCGCCGAGGACCGGGCGGGAGCCGGCCGCTCGCTCCGCCGACCCGGGACGCCTGCTGGCCTCCCTGCGTCTGACCGATGTCGAGGGAACGTACATCGACCGCTATCTGGGCGACCCGGGCGAGCCCGTGCGCCTGGCCGTGCGCGGTCTGAGCGGGACCGTGCCCGCAGGCCAACTCGGCGATCTGCTGGCCGGCAAGACACCCGGCACCGCCGGGCGCCTGACCGGAGAGCTGTGGGGAAGATGGCCGGGGGTGGAGGCCCATGCGCTGCTGGCCACCGACTTCCGCAGCCGTCTGAGTGTGTCCGACCTGGTGGCCGCCGACCCCACAGGCGCGGTGCCCCGCCTGACCGCCACGGCCCTGGAGATCACCGGTGATCTGGCGCGAGCCTTCACTGCGGGCGCCTCGCCGCTGGCCGCGCTGGACGAGGTGGACATCCACGGCCTCAGCGCGGACGTGACCAGGGACAAGCAGGGCAGGCTCGACCTGCTGGCCTTTCTCGGGCCTCTGGGAGCGCGCCATGGAGCCCCGGCGGCCGAGCCGTCCGGTCCCGACCCCCTCGAGGCCCTGCACGCACGGGTGCGTCTGCACGACAGCTCCGTGCGCTACCGCGACCTGGCGGTGAACTCCGACGGGCCGGTGATCGTGACCCTCGCCTCGGCCGACGGCGCCGCCGATCTTTCGCGCCTGATGCGCATCTCTCAGGCCACGGACCTGGCGCAGGTGGCCGCCCTGAGCGGCAGCCTGGAGGTTCTGTTGCCTCAAGGCCACCTGGCGGCTAAAGTGTCGGCAGCGGACCTGTCATCCGGCGTCCGGCTGGCAGACGTGCGCGTCGGCGGTCCGGACGGGCACGAGTACGCCACGATCCTCTCCGCCGACCTCGGCTACCGTCTGTCCGGTCTCCTGGGCGATGAGCCCCTGGCCGCCGTGTCACGGGTGGCGCTCATCAAGCCCCGGGCGCGGCTGGTGCGCAGGCCCGAAGGCGAGCTGGACGTGGCCGACCTGCTCCTGGGATTCCCCTCCTCCTCCGGCGATGGCCGCGCTCCACTGGACCCCGAGCAGTTCGTGGCCCAGGTGTCGATCAGCGACGGCGAGTTCCATCTGGACGATCGCTTCGTGACCGATGGTCCCATTGCCCTACACGCCCTGGCTGTGGAGGGCGATGTCTCGATGGCTCGGTTCTGGGCGGCCCGCGGAGGTGAATGGCAGGGGGGCACCGGGACGCTCCGCGCCGATGTGCGCACAGTCAGCGCCGTCGAGCGCATCGCCGCCACGGTGGACTGGGACTTGGACCGTCTGGCGCGACTGGATGGCGTGTCCGTCGTCCGTTCCGACCGGCCCCCGGCCCTGCTCGAGCTCGATACCGCGGCGGTGACGTATGACCCTCAGATGGCCCTGGCGGAGGGTGGCGATGTGGTGGGCTCTCTGCGCCGGGTGCGGATCGGCACCTTGTGGGCGCAGGGCAGGCGGCGCGCGGACGGCACGCTGCAATTGCCCGCGACGATCGAGGCCTACCTGCCGGAACACACCGTGGCAGGCGCTCCCACCGCCCCCGAAGCCCAGAGGTTCCTGGGCGGGCTGGTCGCCCATGTCACGGCCGGGGACG
The DNA here is from genome assembly GCA_964423635.1 of uncultured Armatimonadia bacterium. Taxonomy (GTDB): domain Bacteria; phylum Armatimonadota; class Zipacnadia; order Zipacnadales; family JABUFB01; genus CAYRFY01. The sequence continues at coordinate 8,238 of CAYRFY010000243.1, forward strand.
TCAGTTTGGCCTACGAGGACAGCGCCGGCGCTGAGCCGCGTTCGATCCGGATTACCGGGGCGGCGGCGGACGTGCACGTGGACCGCCTCGCCGAGGCCTATCGCAGCGGTCAGAGCGCCGATCCCGGCTGGCTGCGTGGGCAGCTATTCCTGCAGGAGGCAGACCTGCGGGCCTCGCTGTCTCTGGACGCCACCCTCGCGGACAGGGTGAGACTACAGGATGTCACCGTCCTGCAGGATCAAGACGGGGTCCAGCACCCGCTCCTGGCCCTGCGCCGTGGCGACCTGCAGGCCGATATCCCGGCTCTGCTGGGAGGCAAGCCCCCCACGGAGCAACTGCGGCGTCTGGAACTGTGGGACCTGGCGGCCCGTATGGAGCGCGATGCCTCGGGACGTCTCACCGCGTTGGCCCGGCTGGGTGGGCGGGAGGGCGACACCCCCCGGGAGCATCCCGCCGAAGCGGCGCCCTTCCGGCTGGCGGGTACGGTGGCCGTGCACGGCGCGGACCTGGACTACAGCGATGCTTCCCCGGAGATCGAGGGGGGACTGGTGGCGGCGGTGCGGGGCCTCAGGGGTGAGGTGGACCTGGCGGCGCTCCAGAGCATGCGCGATGACGGCATACAGCGGGACGCCGGCGGCCTCAGCGGCGATCTCGACGGGCGCGTGGGCGAGTTCCGCCTGGCCGGGAAGATCACCTCGGACGTTGCCTCCTTGCTGCGCGTGGACGACCTCGATGCCCGCGACGGCGAGGGGCGAGTGCTGGCCGTCGCCCACGCGCTGCAGGCCCGCTACAGCCTGGCGCCCATCATCGACGGCGAGGCACCGCTGGAGCAGGTGCACGCCGTGATGGCCGACGGCCTGCGCACCTCCGTCACCCGACTTCGCGACGGCTCGCTGCAGATCGGCGACGGTCTGAGACTTGCCCTGGGCGAGGCCGCCGGTCCGGACCCGGAAGAGCGCGAAGCGCCTGCCTTCGCCGGCAGCGTGGAGCTGGCGGATACCGCTATCTCGTACACCGACTACGCCCTCGGGGACGGCGAGCCGCTGCAGCTCAACTCGCAGGGCCTGTCCGGGCGCGTGGACGTCGGCGCGCTGCTGGCCATGGCCCGGGACGGCCGGATGCGGGAAGCCGGCGCTCTTCGCGGCGCCCTGTCCCTGCGTGCCGGAGTGATCGAGGGCGCCCTGGCCTTCGAAAGCCCGGACCTCGGTCGGAGCCTGACGCTCACGGGGCCGGCCATCTCCGGAAGCGGCCTCGAGGATCATCTGGCCGCGGGAGAGGCCGCCTTCCAGTACGACCTGGCGCCCCTGCTCGCCGGCCGGCCCTGGCAGGAGCACGTACGCTATGTGGGCCTGCACAATGCGCGGGGCGCGTTCACGCGGGAGGCCGGAGGTGGACTCCGCCTTGTCACCGCCTTCCAGGACGCCCTGGGGCTGCCGAAGGCGGCTCCGGTCGTGGATCAGCCCCCCGTTGAGTCGCCCCGGTTCGCCGGAAGAGCGGCCCTCGAAAACGTGTCCATGCGCTATACCGATCTTGCCGCACTCACCGATGGGCCCCTGGTGGCACAGGTGCACGAGGCCAACGCGGATGTGGACTTTGCCGCCCTGTCCGCAGAGGCGCAGGCGTCCGGCGCGGGCGCCGGAGCGGTCAGCGCCCGGGTGAGTGTGCAGACCCACGCGGAGCGCTGGAGCGGCCGCATCGGCGGCTCGGTGGACGACGCTCTGGTGCTTACGGAGCTTGTCGTCTCCTCGTGGCCCGAAGGAGGGGAGTTGCTCCGCGCCGACAGGGTCGCCCTCGGTGTCGACCTGCCCCGCCTTGTGGCCCAAGAGGCCCCTCTGCTTTCCACCCTCACCCGCCTGGACCTGGTGGGTCTGCGGGGCACGGTAAGGCGCGACGCCGCCGGTGCCATCGTTTCCCCGCAGCTCCTGGGGCTGGCGGGAGGGCAGGGCGAGCCGAAGCAGGCGGTTTCGCCGCTGCTGGCGGGGCCCTTCCGGACGGCCGTCACGGTGGGCGATATCGACATCAGCCTGCAGGACGACGGCGTCCTGGGCGAGGAGGGTCCGCTGCGGGTGCGGCTGTCCTCGGTGAGCGGGAGCCTCGTGGCCGAGGGAGAGGTGGCCGCCGAGCCCGGGGCCTCGTGGGTGCGGCCCGGCGGCGTCCTGCGCGGCGAGATTGGCGCCACGGGAGCCGGCACGGTGCTGCACGCCGCGTTCGAGACCGATCTGGTCCGCGATCTGTGGGTCCGCGATCTGGCGAGCACCGATGCCTCGGGGCGGCGGCTGGCCCGGGCCGACGAGATCCGGGTGGGGTACGACCTGGCGGCGCTCGGAAAGAGACGCTCCGTCTTCGACATCGTGCAGAACCTGAACCTGGACAATGTGGACATCCTGACCGGAACGGATCGCTCCGGAGCCCTGCTGCTCGCGGGCTTTCCCATTGCCTCGGTGCGGCTGGGTGGTGACCCGGCGGGTGAACCGGTGCCGCTGGGGGCCATCAACGGTCGGCTGACCTCCGATGCCGCCGGGGTGGTGCGGGGCCGGCCCGGTCCGATCCGGGGCACCGACAGGTGGTCCA
>CAYRFY010000244.1:0-7045 GCA_964423635.1 uncultured Armatimonadia bacterium
TACGGCCTGGAGGGTGCCCGGCGAACGGCCGAGTCCAGACGACAGACGGACAACGGCGCACGGCTGCGGGCTTGGAAGCCCGCAGGCACGGTGGGTCTCGCCGGGGTGTGCATACGGCCTGGAGGGTGCCCGGCCAACGACGGACGGCCACCACCCCTAGCGCGGGGCGTAGTACTTGTACTCGTAGGTGATGTCCATCGTCTCGCCGGGGGGCACCGGCAGCTTCCAGGTGAGCTTCTGAGTGCGGTTAACACTGCCGATTCTCGTGGCCGGAGTCTCTATCTTCGCCTCCGGCTCGCTCGTGGTCACCTGCCCCTCCAGTTGCTTGCTGATCTCCATGTCAACCGCGACGGCCTTGCGATTGCTCACGCGCAGCGTGCCCTTGACGTGCACGATGTCGTAGGTGTTGCGCCCCACCTTGTAGGCCCCCTGCTCGCGGTCCGTCTCCATCTCCATCTGCTCGGCCCCGATCTGCACCGCCTGGGTGATGCGCAGCAGCGTCTGGGCGCCCGCAGCGGTGTAGTGCAGGGTGTCTTGGCCCAGCACCGTGCCGTCCTTGGTGGTCATGGCCGGAGCGGTGGTCCACGGCAATCCTCCGGCATTGGTCAGCCTCAGGCAGTGCCACACCTCCTCATCCGAGGCCGCCGCATCCCGCTCGCGTCGGCGCCACGGCTCCATCTCCTCCCCGCCGGCACCGACCTTCCATACATAGACGCTTGCAGCCGGCACGCGCTTGGCGAACACCGAGTAGTACGCCCGCTCGCCCTTGGCCAGCGTGACGTTCGATTGCGGGTACAAGAATAGGTCGCCCACGCTCTCGCCTGTGCCGGCGAAGGTGGGCATCATCACCGGCTCGGCATCCATGGCCACGTTGGCCATCACGCTTTGCCGCATCACGGCGGCGCCCGAGTCGGTGCCGCGCTCCAGGGCCTGCAGAGAAGCCAGGAAGCTCTGGATGTCACCGACCATGGCCATGGGGCTGAGCACCCGGGAGAAGTGGAGGTTGGGGTAGCCCGTGACGAGCTTGAGCGACGCCCCCTTCAGGTCGACGAGGTCATTGAGCACCTCGGCCTTGCACACTACGGAGGCCTCCTGATCCCCCTTGATCTGAACCTGGTAGCTGGGGGCCCAGGTAAGGCCGTGCTCGATGCAGAGGATCTGCAGCCTGCCTCCGGAGCCGCTCACTTTGAGACGCATCTGGTTCTCCATGCGCCCGTCGGGGTAGTCCACGGCCAGCTCGCCGCCGGGGACGCGAACTCCGGAGATGCTCCCCGGGGAGAGCGCCAGCATGCCCTCGGCGGTGCGCAGCAGGACGTACTGCGGGTCGGACGGGCGCGGAAGCGGTCGGGGCCCGACCAGGCGGTCCTCGGGCTGCGGTCCGGGCTCCGGCGGGGTGGGCGGAAGGTAGACCTCGCCGGTGACCCAACCGTCGGGGGTCTTGACCTCCACCTGCTTGCCGGCGTTGGCCATGAGCAGTTGCCGCAGGTCACTGGCGCGAGTGGCCACCTCGCCCGGCACTCGCGCCGCGACGACCTCGCTAAGCACCATGTCGTCTGCGGAGGACTGGAGCCAGAAGCTACCGTGCACGGATCTGGGCAGATCGCCGACGATCCATTCACCGGCCGAGGGGATCTGGACATCGCGGACGATGACGGCCAGACCGTTCTTGAACAGCGAGGCCTCGGAGACGGTGGCCTCGACCTCTTCGGCGGCGGAGACGGCCGAGGCCGCCAGTATTGCTGCCATGGCTGCCAGATAGATCACCAGACGGCCGAGGGAGCGGGGCATAGCTGTGTTCCTTTCGTCGCACAGGAGTGGGTAGGGCACGGCACCGCCGGAGCCCGATTGGGCCGGATGCAAGGCCTCCGACGATGCCGGGACACGCAGTGTTCCGGCGCCGGTGTTACATCTTCGGCATCGGGGCTCGGCGTCCTCCCCGCGCCGCCCGAGGTCCGCCGAAGCCCCGGGGGCCTCGGGGTCCGAAGGCGATGGAATGCGCCTTGGTGGCCTATCTCACGAGGCCAAAGGGACGCCGGCGGCCCGTCACGGGCTAAAGCAGGAGGCAACACCGCCGATACTAGTCAGGGCTCGGGGCACACTCCCCGGCCCAGGCATTGTGCGATTCGGCGCCCTACAGGCGCTCCGGTGGCGGAGTCTGGTCCTCGCCGGCAGAGGCAGACTGCATCCACGAACCGCACCGGGCCCGCAATCAAGGTACCGCCGGCGGGCGCACGCCATCCAGTACAAGAGGATAGGAAGGATCGCGATGGACATCAGCGCGCTGGTAGTCGACGATTCGGGGATCATGCGCAAGATGGTGATGAAGTCGCTCAAGGAGACAGGGCTGGCGAACTTCGAGTTCACCGAGGCCGAGGACGGCGTCGAAGCCCTCAAGGTGTTCAAGCCCAGCAAGATCGACATGATCTTTGTTGACTGGAACATGCCGCGCATGAACGGTTTCGACTTCGTCAAGAAGATCCGCGCCACCCAGAAGACCCACATCCCCATCGTGATGATCACCACTGAAGGCACGATGGGTAAGGTCCAGCAGGCGCTGGACCGGGCCGGTGTTGACGCCTATATCATCAAGCCCTTCACCACACAGGTGCTGCAGAAGAAGCTGACCCCGATGTTCCGGAAGATCGCCGCCGAGGCGGCAGCGGAGCCCCAGAAGAAGAAGAAGGGCGGTTTCTTCGCAAACCTGGCAGGCAAATTGCAGTAACAACGGTGGAAGCTGCATCCGAGGCTTTCGGCTGACCGAGAGCCCGCGCGAGGTGGACGCTGCCGGACCGAGGGGCCGCGCCGGTCCCCGGACGCCGTGCAGGTCGCCGCAGGCCCGGACCCGCGCATTGCGGCATTCGGGCGGCGCGGGCGAGGCACCGCCGCAGGTCTACGTCCGGTGCCCACCGGGCATCATGATGGCTTCCCGGCCCGTGCGCGTCAATGGCGCGCCGGGGCCGCGCCGCCGACACGCATGGGGTTTACAGGCTCATGCGCCGGCGGTCTCAGACACCGCAGCATACCACATGGGCCTTGAGGAAGCTAGCTATGAGTCCGGAGCGCATGGATCCCAGCCTGCTCGGAAGCCTTGCCGCCGAATTGCTCGCCGCCGACCCGCAAAACCAGGAAGACATCGTGCGCCTTGGAGCAGGTCTGGAGGAGGTCGTCGAAGCCCTCCCGCCCCAGTATGCCCAGGCGCACAGCCTTTTGGCCTCCTCATTGGGCGTCCTTCAAGTGGTCTATGAAGGTATGCTCGACGATCCCGTCGAGGCGATGGGAGCCATCGCGCAGGCTCTGGTGGGTATCGAGCAGTCGCTGGACGAGGAGGACCACGAGACCGGCCTGGCCACCATGCAGGCCGCTCACGACGCCATCTGTGAGATCATCGGCACCGACTTCGACGATGAGATCGACGAGGCAATGGTTGACGGCGACTCGTACTCCGACGACGACGCGGCGGAGGTGGAATCCGGGGCGACATCCGCAGGGAATGGCAACGATGAGGAGGAGGGCTCCGGGTACGAGAAGGACGACGTCGCAGGCACCGAGCTGGAGGAAGTCGCCTACGCCCTGGACGAGCAGGACGAAGACCTGGTTCTGGCCGATGCCCCGGACGACGAGCCGTCTTTCGCTCAGGCCGAAGAAGACGCCGCCGGCGCCGGCGACATGGAGAGGCTGTTTGCCGAGGAACGGCTTGAAGAGGCTCTTGCCGACAGCGATGAGCCGACCGACCTGACCGACGACGCGCCCTACTCCGAGGCGGAGGACGGCGACAACGGGGTCCTGGCGCACATCGCTCCCGCCGCGGCGGACGGAGCTGGAAAGGCCCCGCAGGTGGCCGCCGAGGCCCTCGACGTGCCGGCCCCCACGCTCCCCGCGGACACCGACATGGACCTACTGCGCGAGTATGTGGTGGAGTCCATGGACCACATGAACGCCGCCGAGGCCTCGCTTCTCACCCTCGAGGCCAATCCCGAGGAGAGCGAAGAGATCAATGTCGTCTTCCGGGGTTTCCACACGATCAAGGGGACTTCGGGCTTCCTGGGTCTGGACCTGATCCAGCACGTGGCCCATCTGGCCGAGAACCTGCTGGACCGTGCTCGGGATGGCGAGATCACCCTGACCGGTGGCTACGCCGACCTCGCCCTGCGCTCCTCGGATGCTTTGAAGCACATGATCAGCGGCCTGCAGAACGTGAGCCCCGGCGATCGATTGCCGGTGCCTGAGGGCATCGGCAGGCTTTTGGCGGATCTGGCGGACCCTTCGGCAGGTGCGACGGAGGGCGCTCCCGCCGCCCCGGCGGCCATCGCCGAGCCTCCCCGGCCGGCTGAGGCGGTTCCCGTCGCCCGGGAGGTCGAGGCGCCGGCGGCGGCTCCGGAGGACGGCAGGAGAGTCGGGGACCTTGCGGTGGCAGAGGGCGCGGCTTCCCGACAGGCCGTGGAGACCGCGGCCTCCGTGGCGACCGAGCAGGACCTGCCTCTGGGGGAGGCCCTGGTGGATCAGGGCGTGGCCTCCCCGGCCCAGGTGAGCGCGGCCCTGCGCGCCCAGGCACCGGCACCAACTCCCCCGACGCCCAAGACCGCCGCGCCGCATGGAGGCGCGCCGGCCGAGGGCACGGTCCGCGTGGCCACAGGCCGTCTGGATAGCCTTATCAACATGGTGGGCGAGTTGGTCATCGCCCACTCCATGGTCGCCCAGGACCCGGATGTCGTGGACGGCACCCGCACCCGCCTGGCCCGCAGCGTCGCCCACACCGGCAAGATCCTTCGCGAACTGCAGGACCTGAGCATGTCGCTGCGCATGGTCCCGCTGAAGGCGACGTTCCAGAAGATGACCCGGCTGGTGCGCGACGTTGCCCGCAAGTCCGGCAAGCAGGTGCAGTTCATCATCGATGGGGAAGACACCGAAATCGACCGCAATATGGTGGAGGTCCTGAACGACCCGCTCGTACACCTGATTCGCAATGCGGTGGATCACGGCGTGGAGACACCTCAGGAGCGCCTCGCCGCCGGGAAGCCCGAAACCGGAGTGGTGCACCTCTCGGCCTGCCATTCGGCGGGCAATGTGGTGATCTCACTGCGCGATGACGGCAAGGGCCTGGATCGCGAGAAGATCATCGCGAAGGCCCTTGAGCGCGACCTGATCGACCCCTCGCGCGAGCTGAGCGACAGCGAGGTGTACAACATCATCTTCCTGCCCGGTTTTTCCACCGCGGAGAAGGTCACGGACGTCTCCGGTCGGGGCGTGGGCACGGACGTGGTGCGCAAGTCGATCGAGGCTTTGCGCGGCCGCATCGAGGTCACCAGCGAGCTGCACAGCGGCACCACCTTCACCCTCCGTCTGCCACTGACGATGGCCATCACGGATGCGATGCTCCTGAAGGTGGGCGCCGAGCGGTACTTGCTGCCGACGGCTTCGATCGAGCAGAGCTTCCGGCCGACAGAGGGCTCGGTGCACACCATCGCCGGCCGTGGCGAAATGGTCTCCATCCGCGGCGAACTGCTGCCGATCTTCCGTCTCCATCGGCTGTTCGGCATTGATGACGCGCTGACGGACCCGTACAACAGTCTCCTGATATCGATCGAGGTCGAGGGCAAGCGCTGCGTGCTGATGGTGGACGATCTGCTCGGCCAGCAGCAGGTGGTTGTCAAGTCTTTGGGGGATGCGATGGCCGATGTGAGTGGAGTGGCCGGCGGCGCCATTCTCGGCGACGGTCGAGTGGGGCTGATCCTGGACACGGCGGGGATTCTCCGGGTCGCCTACGGAGAGGGCAAGGTGACGGTCGCGGCCTGACCTGTCGCGGCTCCCCCCTTCTCCGGCAAGGCACCCAGGTCGCCTTCGGGCCCCCCGCGACTGCCGGTCCGGGGGGCCATCGCGATAGCGCGGGACGTATGGCGTCGGGAACCGACGCCCTTGCACGCAGCGGAGGTTCGCCTCGGTTCGGTGCCACAGCCACTCGGCGATCCCGCAGGGCGGCAAACGACCTGGTCGCGGCCCCGGAACTTACCTCAGACGTCAAGACGTGCGCCGGTGCAGGCATCGGGGAAGCGCGGCCGAAGAGTGCACATGCGCATGGGAGTGTCCTTCTGAGAGCGTCCGCTCCCGAAGGGAGCAGCTTGAGGAATCGCCCGGCATTCAGCGGGATGCTACGCCCAAGCGGCGCCAGACCGGGCTTGCGCCGCCGACGCTCCAGAATGACAAAAACCGGGCCGGCCGGACTTCTCGGCCGGACCTCTAGGAAGCATCCTCTCCGGGCCCGGCGGCGGCCGACCGCGGCCCACCGGGTCCGGGGACCTCAGATCAGGCGGACCTTCGACATGACGCAAACGATGCTGCAGACACCGGAGCTGAGTGAAGCCCAATTCACCAAGATAAGCAACCTGGTCAAGACCAGGGCCGGAATCAACCTCCATGACGGCAAGCGTGAGCTGGTCAAATCACGGCTCACCAAGAGGCTCCGGCAGTTGGGGCTCGACAGCTTCGACCAGTACATCCAGCGGGTCTCCATGGATAGGAGCGGAGCCGAGCTCACCACGATGCTCGACATCCTCTCCACCAACCTGACGCACTTCTTCCGCGAGAGCCAGCACTTCGACTTCCTGCGCTCCCTGGCGCTACCCCAGCTCATGGCGACGCGCCGCTCGATGCGCCACATCCGCGTCTGGAGCGCCGGGTGCTCCTCGGGCGAGGAGCCCTACACTCTTGCCATCGTGCTCAACGAGTGCGTGCCTCCGGACGAGGGATGGGATGTGCGCATCCTCGCCACCGACCTGTCCACCCAGGTATTGGCCACGGCACGGGAGGGCGTCTACTCGGCGCAGAGGATGAAGGGCACTCCGCCGGACCTGCTGAGCAGGTACTTCACTCTCACCGAGAGCAGACCGGAGAAGCTCTACAAGGCGAAGCCCGCCATCCGGAAGATGGTGCACTTCGCCCGCCTGAATCTGATGGAGCCCTGGCCCATGCAGGGGCCGTTCGACGTCATCTTCTGCCGGAACGTGATGATCTACTTCGACAAACCCACCCAGGGGCAGCTCGTCCGCCG
>CAYRFY010000244.1:7055-10756 GCA_964423635.1 uncultured Armatimonadia bacterium
TTCATCGGCCACTCCGAGAGCCTCACCGGCGTGCAGCACGATTTCGACTACGTCCAGCCGACGGTCTACCGGAAGCTCTAGCGGGGCGTCGAGAGAGGCACACAGTGAGACACATCGTCGGTGTAGGCGACATGAGAGTCTCGGGCAACCCGGCGGACGTGATCGTTACCCACGCCCTCGGCAGTTGCCTGGGCATCGTGGTGCACGACCCCGTTGCCCGGGTCGGTGGACTGCTCCATGTGATGCTCCCTCTGTCGACGATCAACCCTGAGAAGGCCAGAGCGAACCCGTACATGTTCGTAGATACAGGTGTTCCGGAGCTGTTCCGCCAGGCCTACGCGGCGGGGGCCTCGAAGACACGGCTTATCGTCAAGGCCGCGGGCGGCGCTAATACCCAGGAGTCCATCACGGACCGTTTCGAGATCGGCAAGCGCAACTACGTCATCCTCAAGAAGATACTGTGGAAGAACGGCATCCTGATGGATGCCGAGGACGTCGGGGGACACGAGCCACGCACCATGTACCTTGACGTGGGAACCGGGCAGGTACGTCTCACGGTCGGTGGAGAGGTGAGGCAACTGTGATACCGACCAGGACCGTCACCGGATGTGGTCCCGTCCCAGTCTGCACCCACGCCAAAGGGGCGAGATGCCCGCAGGCCGCAACTGCCGTCTTCGCCGAATGGGGGCCGTCCAAATGTCGCTGAACGTACTGGTGGTAGATGACAGCACGGTGGTGCGAACCGTCATCATCAAGACACTTCGCATCCTCAAGCTGCCCCTGGGGGAAGTCTACGAGGCCGCCAATGGCCTTGAGGCGCTGGACACCCTCGAGGCCAACTGGATTGACCTCGTCTTCGCCGACATCAACATGCCCGTCATGAACGGCGAGGAGATGATCGAGCGGATGCGCGCGAACCCCGCCTGGGCGGACCTGCCCCTCGTGGTGGTCTCCACCGAGGGCAGTGAGACGCGTATCGAGCGTCTGGAGCGCAAGGGCGCCCGGTTCATCCACAAGCCATTCGCCCCGGAGATCGTGCGGGACGTGGTCCGGGAGCTGACGGGGGTGACCAATGAACAGTGATATCGACGGCGCCCTGCGACAAGTCGCGGAGGAGGCCTTCGAGACGACGGCCTTCATGTTCGTACTGGAGGAGGAGCAGGGGGGCCCGCCGCCGCAGGCGGAGGCCGCAGTGGCGGCGGTGCGTTTCGACGGGCCCCTGTGCGGGACTTTGGTGGTGGCGGCGGCCGCGGGGATGCTCCCCGAACTGGCGGGGAACATGCTGGGGCTGGCTGAAGACGACGCCCCGCCCAGCTCCGAGCAGCAGCATGATGCCTTCAAGGAACTGGCGAATGTGATCTGTGGCAACCTCCTGCCCTGCATCGCCGGCAAGGAGGCCGTGTTCGATGTGGAGGCTCCGAGGCTGGTGGAGAAGGATGAACGCGACGCCGTGACCACGAGCCGTGAGCCTGCGGCCCAACTGCACATGGATCTCGACTGCGGCTGGGCCAACCTGGCTGTGCACCTGTGCCAGGCAGCAGCCGATGATGAAGCCGTCGCCTGAGTCCAATGCCCGGCCGTGCCCGCGAAGGGAGAGCACAGACAGTGATCAAGGTCCTGATAGTTGACGACTCGGCGGTGGTTCGCCAGGTCCTCTCCAACGAGCTTTCGAAGGCCAAGGACATCGAGGTCGTCGGCACAGCCGTGGATCCGTATGTCGCCAGAGACAAGATCGTTCAGTTGGCCCCGGATGTCATCACCCTCGATGTCGAGATGCCCCGGATGGATGGGCTGACGTTCCTGGGCAAGCTGATGAAGTACTATCCGATCCCGGTCATCGTGGTAAGCTCGCTGACGCCTGAGGGCAGCGATGCCGCCATGCGGGCCCTCGAGTTGGGAGCCGTCGAGGTGGTGAGCAAACCCGGCTCCGCCTACTCGGTGGCGGAGATCTCCCGCATGCTGGTGGACAAGATCCGGGCCGCCGCCATGTCCCGGCCCGCCGCGCGCAAGGCGGCCCCCGCGCCCCCCACGGCGCCCACCGAGCGCGACGCCAAGGCGGTCCTGCGCACCACCCACAAGGTACTGGCCGTGGGCGCCTCCACCGGTGGCACCGACGCCATCTCCCGGGTGCTGATGTCCATGCCGGCCAACTCGCCGGGGACGGTGATCGTCCAGCACATGCCCGAGAACTTCACGGCCTCCTTCGCCCGCCGCCTCAACGAGATGTGCCCCATGACCGTGCACGAGGCCAAGGACAATGACATGGTGGTCCCCGGCCTGGCCCTCATCGCTCCGGGTAACTACCACATGGTACTGCGCCGCAGCGGCGCCAAGTATTTCGTGCAGATCAAGGACGGGCCGCCGGTGCACCACCAGCGCCCGGCCGTGGACGTGCTGTTTCACTCCGTGGCCCGCGAGGCAGGGCCCAATGCCCTGGGGATCATCATGACCGGCATGGGAGCCGATGGCGCCAGGGGCCTGCTGGCCATGCGCGAGGCCGGAGCCTACACCATCGCCCAGGACGAGGCCAGCAGTGTGGTCTACGGGATGCCGCGAGAGGCCGCCAACATGGGGGCAGCCATGGAGATCACCGCCCTGGACCAGATTCCCAGACGCATCATCGACGTGCTCGCCGCCGAGGGTCAGAGCGCCGCATAGGGCGGGACTGAAGGCAGAACCGGGACGCCGCAGGCCGTTGGGGGCCTGCGGCGTCCCATTCTTGCGGGTCCGTCGTCTGCGCTCTGGCCTACTGCTCGGTGGCCTCATCGTCCGGGGCCGTCTTGTCCTCCTCCTCCGCGGTCCGTGCCATGGACCAGGAGAACACCAGCCCCTCGATCTTCTCCCGCGGTACGCGACCCGTCGCGAAGCTGAACAGGTAGCCGAAGGCCATGGTTCCCAGGCAGCCGAAGGCGGCGTACCACATGAAACTCACCTCCGTGGCGAGCACCACGTAGGCCAGGGCGATGGAGCCGAAGAAGGCGCCCAGCAAGACGCCGCTGGAATTGACCCGGCGCGACAGCATCCCCAGTAGGAAGACGCCCAGTAGCGGCCCTCCCAGCATCCCCATGATCTTGTTCGTCGCCTCGACCAGCGTGCCCAGAAGAGGCATCAGGAAGGCCACTCCGATGGCCAAGAGACCGAAGCAGACGGTGAGTCTTCTCGAGAGCGCAAACAGCCTCTCCTCGCCGACCTCGGGGTTGATCATGCGCTTGTAGAAGTCCATGATACTGGCGGTGCTCAGAGCGTTGATGCCCGATGAGACCGTGGACATGGTGGCGGCGAACAAGGCCGCGATCAAGACCCCGGGGAAGCCGTGGGGAAGCTGGGTGACAACGAAGTGGGGCATGATCCGGTCCGGCTTGTCCAGATCGGCCAGAGTGTGGTCGGGATGGACCTGGTAGAAAGCGAATAGCACCGCGCCCATGGCGTAGAACAGCACCACGATGGGCAGGGTGACGATCAGCTTGAACCACAGGGACTTCTTGGCCTCGGGCAGGCTCTTGGCGGTGAGATAGCGCTGCACGGAGATCTGGTCGGTCGCCATCTGCACCAGACTGCTGAACACGCCGCCGATGAGGGCTCCCCAGAAGGTGACGCGCTCGGTCAGGCTGAGGTCGAAGTTGGCGAAGTTCAACTTGCCCGCCCCGTAGGCGATGTCAAAGGTGCCCACCACTCCACCGGGGATCCGGGTCATGGCGACC
>CAYRFY010000245.1:0-896 GCA_964423635.1 uncultured Armatimonadia bacterium
GGTCCCAGGAACGGCTACGGCTACGGCAAAGGCAAAGGCAAAGGCAAAGGCAAAGGCAAAGGCAAAGACGGGACGGCCCTGCGGCACAAACGGAACGGGCGCGCAAGGTATCTGCGCGCCCGGCTCTGACGATGTGTGCTGCACCTTCCCGTCATCGTTTGTGATGACGCGAGTGCTTCACCTGCCAGGGCGCGTGGAAGTCCCACACCTGCCTGTGGAGCTGCCGGGCCAACTCGGGCTCCCGGTCGATGAGATTGTGCTGTTCCAGTGGGTCGGTGGTCATGTCGTAGAGCTCGTCGGGCTTCTCGCCCCTGTTGTCGATGAACTTGTGTGTCTCGGTGCGCACGCCGGTGCGGTAATTGTAGGCCCCCATGTAGAGAGCATCGCGCACCTTCCCAACTTCCCCGCGGACCAGCGGACCGAGGCTGGCTCCCATCAGGTCCGCCTCCGACTCGAGGCCGCACAGCTCCAGCAGGGTGGGGACGAAGTCCACGTTGGACACCAGCGCCGGCAGTCGCTTTCCTGCCGGCATGAGGCCCGGCTTGCGCATCAACCACACGATTCGCGAGAGCTCCTCATGCAGAGGATAGCCGAACTTGCGGACCAGCCCGTGCTCGCCCAGTGGCATGCCGTGATCGGAGAGCAGGAGCACGAGCGTATCTTCAGTCAACCCAAGTTCGTCCATTTTATCCAGCACTCGGCCGACATAAACATCCGTTTCTGTGACGCCGGCCTTGTACAGCGCCCGGACGTGCTCGATGTCTCCCGGCATCATCCACTTGTCGGAGTCGGGGGCCATGGGCATGGGCAGATAGCGGCCTTCGTAGCCCAGGTGCGGCTCGTACATGCTGCGGTACGGCTCGTCGCTGTCCCAGGGCTCATGGGGCTGGAAGCTG
>CAYRFY010000245.1:906-10742 GCA_964423635.1 uncultured Armatimonadia bacterium
CCCACAGGAAGAACTGCTCGGACTTGTGCTCCTGTATCCAGTCGCAGACCGAGTTGAAGAAGTGCTCGCCCGGGGAAACACCGTAGCGCTCCATGCAGATCTGCCGGTTTGTCTTGGTCATTCCGTAGTACCGGACTTCTTTCTCCGGATAGCCCGGCGGGAAGAAGGCCTCGGAGTAGTCCACAATCTCGCGCCCGTCCGCCGGGGGCAGACACTTGCCGGTGTTGAAATGGTGGAACTCGTCAAAGCCGCGGTCCATGTGGGCGCCGTTATTGAAGGGCGTATCCGAGAGGGCGGCGGTGTGGTAACCGGCGGCCTGGAAGATCTCGGCCACATGCAGGTCGTCGGCCTCCAGCGGCTGCCAGGGCCGGGCGGGGAAGGTGTACATTCCCGAGACGAAGGTAGTGCGGGCCGGAATCGTGTTTGGGAACTCGGCGTAGGCGGTCTGAAGCAGCGTCGACTCCCGGGCGAAGCGATCCATGTTGGGGGTCTGGACCTCTGCATTGCCATAGCAGCCGAGATGGTCCGGACGCAGGGTGTCGAGCATCAGCACTACGACATTCATGATGGCGGGCCTGAGCCTCCAGAGTTCTGCTATTGGCCGTGTGTTCCGGGTGGAGCGCAGTCCACCAGCTCACCGGCTTGAGGCGCCGCATTGAGGCGGCCAGAGCGGTACATGGTCAAGACGATTGTGGCAACCAACGTCCCCAGCAGGGCGCCCCCCAGTACGTCGGAGAAGTAGTGGCAGCCGAAATACACGCGGGACAGCGCCACCAGGGCGGCGACGGCGAAGGCCGGCCGGCGCAGGCGGCCACAGAAGGCCGCGATCACGCAGGCCAGGGCGAAGGCCGACTCGGTGTCCCCCGAGGGAAAGGACATGCGTTTGCCGGTGCGAATCTCCTGGGCGGCGGTGTCGGCCACGATCTTGTCGGCCACCACCGCGGGTCGCTCGCGGCGCACGATGAGCTTCACCGCCGTCACACAGGCCCCCCCGGCGAGCAGCACCGCCAGGCACATGAGAATGAAGCTGTTGGCCTGCCGACGATGGACCCGGCGGGCAAGTAGATAGGCCACCAGCAGCATGGCCGCCTGGGTCTCGAACTTCCCGAACACCTGCACCGCCTTGAAGAAGGCGTAGCTGCCCGGAATGCCCACCAGCGCCTGCCTCACCGCCTCCGACCACGGGTCGACGACTACCCACACTATCGGCAGGCAGACAAGCCCCAGCGCCCACAGCCACAGGGACCGCGCAGGCACGATGCGGCGGATGCAGGCGACGGGCAGAGTCATCTCTTGGACAGCCCCAGCAGCACCGTCCCGGCAATCGCCAGAGCCATCGACAGGGCGATGTCCCGGGCGCGGCGGCGCAGGTCGATTTCGTGGAAGATCGCGATGCCCGCGGCCACCGTGACGATGGTATTGAGGTTGGTCACCGGCCAGGTTACGGCCAGGCCGACGCGCTCGATGGAATGGGCCATCACCAGGGTTGCCGAGGCCCAGATCGCCCCGGCAAGAGCCGCCCACAGATGATGGGGCAAGGGCTCGGCGAACCAGCGGCGCCGGTTACGCGAGAACACCAGAAACAGGATCACCCCGCCCAGCAGAGTTCCGAACCCCATGAGTGCCAGCAGTTCGTAGGTGTCCACGCGATCGCGCTGCGCCAGTTTCAGCGGGATCGTGTAGGCGGCGAAGAACACCGCCGCCAGCAGTGCGTACACCACCCCCAGAGGTGTCACGCAGCTTCGCGACTCTTGCTCCCTGTCCCCGCAGCGCCCCAAGACGATGGCGCAGGCGACCACCAGCACGCTGCCGGCCAGAGCCATGACCGGGCTGGTCTGGCGCCACTCGGCGAACACCAGAAGACCGAAGGCCGTGCCCAGCACCGCCGTGGTGTTCTTGATGGGAGTGGACAGCGCCAGGCCCATCTGGGACACCGAGAGCGTGTAAAAAAGCATCCCCAGGGCCCACAGCGGCCCGCAGGAGAAGGAGAGCCACCAGCCGCGGTAGGTGATGGGCGGCAGGTTGGTGCCGTGAACGGCAAGCTGCACAAGCTGGGTGGTGAGCACTGCGCCCACGCACATGGAGAGCACAAAGTCAAAGTCCCGCAGGCCCGAGAGCTTGCGGGGCACCATATACAGGCCAAAGAGCACCATGGCGAGCAGAGCAAGGCCAAAGCCGGTCGGATCCAAGATCGGTAACTCCGCAAGCGACTGCCGCCGAACCGGCGGTGAGCGCCGGTCATTGTAAGCCCTCAGCAGCAGCGGCGCAAGGCGGGGACGGGCGGCCCCGGCGCCGTCAGAACCCCGGCTTGAACTCCCGGTACTGCAGGGCGTCCACCCACTTAGTCTCACGCCCCCACGGCACTCCCAGCTCGTGGTAGCTCTTGGCCTGCTCGTAGCCCTCCGCGATCGTCTCGGTGATGCCATTGATCGCTGTGAAGATGGTGTCGTCCCTGGGCTCGCGGGTCACGTACTGCATGGGAATCTGGGTGGGGACCCCGCTGGATTCGAAAGCGGCGTTGAGGGCCACGGTGAAAGGCCGGGTCATCTGCACCGGGCAGTTGAGCTCCGCGTCCGCGCCCCGCAGATAGCGGATCATATTGCGGAACACCTCGTGGTGCTCGCCTTGTTTGTCCCACTCGATGACCTCGTCCGCCCCACCGCAATGGAGGACGGTGGGTCCGCTCATGGACCACTCGGCCCAGCCCTTGCTCCCATACACCTTGCTGAGCGGGCCGATGTTCTCCCAGGCCGCGAGAGTGGTAAGGTACGTGATCTTGGTCCCCCCGACGGTCTCCACCTGGATGCCGGCGGTATCGGAGCCGGTGATGGGGTGGGCGTGATGCAGCTCGGCTCGCACTCTCGCCGGCTGCCGGGCCGTCAGCCACTGGGGCTCGGCCCAGTACAGGGCGTTGAACAGATAGTGGGCCAGAGCGTTGTTCGTCGGCCCGTCCAGACAGTAGCGGCCCTGGAACAGGAGCTGCCCGGCCCAGGCATTGCGCTCGTAGTAGGTCTCCAGCCGCACCCAGGTGGCCATGACCTCGATGTGCTCGATGTCGCCCAGACGCCCCTCGCATACGGCGCGCTTGAGGGCGCGCACGGTGTTCTTGGACTGGTTCTGGAACCCGATGCAGCAGACCTTACCGGTCCTTTCCTGGGCCGCGAGCATGGCGTCGAGCTGCTCGATGGTGGCCGCCGGGGGCTTTTCGCACAGCACATGGTACCCCGCTTCCATGGCGGCGACGGACAGGTCGGCATGGTCGGGAATCGCCACGGGGAGCGCAACGAGTTCGGTCTCCCCCTTCTCCTGATCCAACATTTCCTGGTAAGATGTGTATACCTTGATGTCGCGCTGCCGGTAGGCGGCCACGGCCTCGGCGTACTTGTCCGGGCTGCGCACCACGGCGCAGGAGAGTCGGCCGATGCCTTCCTTCTCCATCTGGGCGATACTGCCGGCGTGGTTCCGGGCGAAGTTGGAGACACCGACAAGGCAGATACTGACCGGGTCGAAGGTGGAAGTCGCCATCCGAGGCACCTCGGCGCAAGAGCGAATTGGGCAGACCGGGCCGGCGGAGCGATGGCGCGGAGTGCCGCTGGGACAGTTCCCGGCGCCACCGGCGATTCCTGCCCGGACTGTTCCCGCCCGACGGTTGCAGGGCACAGAGGGCCGGGCGAGACCCGGCGAGGAGCGCAGATGAGCTACGACGGGATGCCAATGATCGGGGGCGAGTCGGTGGAGCACCTGCTGCGGGTGGGCGAACGCGTACTGTGGCAGGGAAAGCCCCTCAAGGGGCCCTATGTGCTGCGGACCTGGACAATGAGCCTCTTCGGCCTGTTCTTCCTGGCCTTCGCCCTGTTCTGGGTCGTCGCTGCCTACATGGGCACCCGGTCGGCCTCGGCCGACGGCGGCGGCATGGGCATGTTGTTTCGGTATGCCCTTCCGCTGTTCGGCCTGCCCTTCATCGCGATCGGCTGCTACATGGCCTTCGGGCACTTCGTCAAGTCGGCCATCGAATGGAAGCAGACCCTGTACGTGCTCACCGACCAGCGCGTCATCCTGCGCGGCGGCACCCGCGAGCCGATCGTCGCCACCGTGGAACTCACCGAGATCACCGGACTGACCGTCTCGGGCACCGCGGTGGGCGACCTGGTCTTCGACATGCCGGACGCCATGTCGGTGCCGGAGGCCCGGCGGATCGCGGTCCATGCCCGCAGGCGCGGTATGGCCATCCGCATTGCGCCGACGTTCGAGAAGATCGCCAATCCCGGCGAGGTGTACCGTCTGGCCGAGGATGCCCTGCAGAGGGCCAGGCGCGGCAAGTAGGCTCCGACGAGCGGACGGGGCGGCGACGCAACACGGCATATCGCCTCCCGGCGACAGCCGCGGTCCGTGTACCTATCCGGTATCGTTGGAGGGTTGATGGTCCCGCATATAGCGGCCCGCCGACGGCCTCAAGTACCCATTTGGAGACAGCGAACCGTGACTAACCGCTTCCTCCCCTTCAATGCCACTATCATCCTTCTCCTCTCCGCAGTGTTCTCCCCCGGCCGGGCCGCGGTGCAGACCTATGTGAGGCAGGACACCGCCCGGGCCACCTACGAGGCCTCCCTCGCCGCAGCCGCGGAAGGGCCCGAGCTCGGCGCGTGGTACTACATTGGCCCCTTCGACAATACCGAGGGCAAGGGCTTTGCCACCGCCTACCCGCCGGAGAAGGCGATCGACCTCTCGGCTGCCTACGAGGGCAAGGCGGGCCGCGACGTGCGTTGGCAGGTGGGGCACCGCTTCCGGGACGGCGACGTGAACTCGCTGAACCTCTTCGAGGACAATGACAATATCGTCGTCTACCTGTACCGCACCATCACCGCGCCCGAGAAGCAGGACGTCCCGGTGCTGCTGGGGAGCGATGACGGGATCAAGGCATGGCTCAACGGTGAGGAGATCCTGGCCAACAATGCCTCCAGGGCCTGCCGCCTGGGCGATGAGAGCGCGGTGCTCAAGCTGAGCAAGGGCGAGAACCGATTGCTTCTGAAGGTGACTCAGGGCGGCGGACCGGCGGGGTTCGCCTTCGCCATCGACACCGGGGCGGAGACGCTGCTGCAGAGCATCGCCCGCGATTTCCCCGCCGAGATCAACGACCTGCTCATCGAGCTGGACTGGGTCAGGCAGGCGCAGACGCGCGCGGCGTCACCGGGGGCCGCGATGGCCCCGGAGGACGACGCCCCCGGGGCCTGCGACGGCGTGAAGGACGGCGGCACCGGTTTCCACACTCAGCGGGAAGACGGCCCCTGGTGGCGCGTGGACCTGGGACAGGAGTACCCTCTGCGGGAGGCGTTGCTGTACAACCGCGAGGACGCCGGGAGCCGCAATCACGACCTCATTCTCTCGCTCTCCAGCGACGGCGAGACATGGGAGCAGATCTGGCAGAACGATGGGACGATGTTCCACGGCGCGGTGGACGGCAAGCCGATGGTGGTGGACCTGGGAGGCAAGAGGGCGCGCTACGTCAGGCTTCACATCGCACGGTCAGAGTTCCTGCATCTGGATGAGGTGGAAGTGTACGGGGTCGATGAGCCCGCAAAGAACCTGGCTCTGAGCAAGGTCGCCACCCAGAGCAGCGCCAGCCCGTGGTCCACCTATACGCCGCGCCGCCCGGCCGGGAGCGCGGCGATGGATGCCGCGACCTTCCGCCCGGCCACGGCCGCGGCGCTGGAGCTGGCGCACAAGACCCTTGAGTTCGTGGCGGCCCGGCGCCCGCTGCCGGAGGCCGCGGGAAAGCTGGCCGAGCTTTTCGCTCGCTTCAATGAGGCGGGAGCCGATACGGACTGGAAAGAGCTGTATCTGGACGTGCGCCGCCTGCGGCGAGAGATGATCCTCTCCCACCCCCTCCTGGACTTTGACCGACTCCTGGTCACCAAACGCCCGCCCACCCTGTACAGCCACATGGTGGACCAGTACGAGGGCCGCCACAGCCGCCCCGGCCCCGGTCTGGTGCTGGTGTCGCCGTGGAAGAGCGGGGCCCGGACCGAGAACCTGCTGGAGGGCCGGCTCCCCGTGGGCGCCGTCCTGAACCCGGACCTGTCCTACGACGGAGGACGGGTGCTATTCTCCTATTGCGATCACACCGTGCAGGACCGTAACGCCCGCTGCTTCTACATCCATGAATACGACCTGGCAAACCGCACGGTGCGACAGGTCACGGGGGTGCCGGGCGTCGATCCCATGGAGCGCTGGGAGAACCGGGACAGCGTGGCCATCGAGGACTTCGACCCCTGCTATCTGCCGGATGGGGATATCCTCTTCATCTCCACCCGCAATCAGGGGTTCGGCCGCTGCCACGGCGGGCGTTACACACCCTCCTATGTGCTGTACCGCTGCGACCCGGAGGGGACGCAGTTCCGCAGATTGTCGTACGGCGAGGCCAACGAGTGGGAACCGGCGGTGCTGCACGACGGGAACATCGTCTACTGCCGCTGGGATTACATCAACCGCCACGACACCGTGCTGCAGAGCCTGTGGACCACGCGCCCCGACGGCACCGCGGTGGCCCACTACTACGGCAATTCCACGCGCAATCCATGCATGACCAATGAGCCCAAGGCCATTCCCGGCTCGGACAGGGTGGCCTGCCTGGCCATGGCCCACCACTCGTACACCGCGGGGTCGATTATCACGGTGGACCGCAACCAGGGGCAGGAGGGCGCCGACCCCATCCGGCGCATCACGCCGGAGGTGAGCTTCCCGGAGACCGAGGGCTGGCCGCTGAGCAGCTATGCCAACCCCTGGCCGCTCTCGGAGGACCTGTACCTTGCGGCCTTCGCCCCCGAGCCCCTGGCATCGCAGGGCAAGGTCGCCTCCGAGGCGGCGTACGGTATCTACTTGATCGATACCCTCGGGGGCCGAGAGCTTGTCTATCGCGACCCGGCCGTCTCCTGCTTCTCGCCCATCCCGGTGCAGCCAAGGCCGACCCCGCCGGTGCTCCCCTCCTCCGTGGACGACAGCAAGAACTACGGCACCTTCCTTATCCAGGATGTGTACCGAAGCGTTGAGCCCCTGGTGCAGGGGACCATCCGGGCGCTGCGGGTGGTGCGCCTGTTCGATCAGCCCACGGCCTCGGTGCCGGAGCGCGGCGCCGTGAGCCAGGAGATCGTCAAGGGGGTTCTGGGCACCGTGCCCATCGGGGAGGACGGCTCGGCCGCCTTCAAGGCGCCGGCGGAAACGCCCCTGCTTTTCCAGCTCGTGGATGACAATGACCTGGCCGTGTTCTCCATGCGCAGCCAGGTGTACCTGCAGCCGGGAGAAGTGATGAGCTGTGTCGGCTGTCATGAGGCCCGGGGAGAGACGCCCGGAGCCTACAGCCGCCTGAGCCCGGAGACGGCGCTGGAGATCACCCCCTCGGCGGGCCCCGCCTATCCGGGCGGCCTGTCCTTTGCCCGCACGGTGCAGCCCATTCTGGATCGCCACTGCATAGGCTGCCACGGACTGCAGGCCAGGCGCGCCGACCTGTGCCTGCTGGGGAGCAGGACAGACAACTACTCCGTGGCCTACGAATCCCTGGTCAACCGCCCCGGGCTGCTGAAGCTCGCCCACCGCAACGAGCAGACCGATATCAGCACGATGCTGGATTATGGCGGCCACGCCGGGAGGCTGGCGAGGCTGCTGCTGGAGGACCACAGGGAGAAGGCGCCCCTGGATCGCGACAGCTTCAGCCGCATCGCCCGGTGGCTGGACCTCAATGGCCAATACTACGGCGACTACTCCTTCAGCCGCGCCGAGCGACGCAACCCCTCGGAGGAAGGCGTGGCGGCGCTTCGGGAGCACATCAAGGCAAGCTGCAATGGCTGCCATGCGGGGATGTCGGACCAGCCTCTGGCGGCATTGGTCAACATCGCCCTGCCCACCGAAAGCCGGGTGCTGCAGGCACCTTTGGCCCGGGAGGCGGGCGGATGGGGGCAGTGCCAGACCGCGTGGGGAGATACCTCGGCCGATGGCTATCGGGCGATGCTGGACAGAGTGCTGGCGGCCACGGGGCCGGGGGAGTGAAGGGGGTCGGGGGAGCACTGCCAACGTCCAAAGTCGCGGAGGCAGGCCTGCGGCGTCCGCGGATGTCGCGTTTGCCGGCCCCGCTCGCTGACGTCCGGGCGGCGGCGGGCATCGATGCTGCGCAGATAAGGCATACTTTGACCGTTGTCAAACCATACCAATTAAGCGAATAGTCGCCCCTCGCCGGGCCTTCCTTTCCCCCGTCCTTTCCTCACCCAACCAGCAGCCGCTCTACATCCACCAGGCAGTCCAGGAGGTCCGCCTGGTGATAGGCGCACTCGTGGAAGTCCTCGCTCTTCACCGCAAGACCGCAGATCGTGCGTGTTTCCCCTACGGGGAAATCGAGCAGGCGGCAGAGGCCCTTGGCCGGGTCGTACAATTCGCGGTGTATGAAGCTTACCAGCCGGGTGGCACAGTCGCGCCCGCGGCCCTCGCCGTCCCGGGCCAGTGCCCGGGCCATGATGCCGTACACCCAGGTGTGGTACTTCTGGCCGTGGTTTTCCCATGTCTCCCAGTCGATGGCGCCGCTTTGTTGCACGCAGGAGCTCAGAAACTCGGCCGCCCGCTCCAGGCTCCGGCGTACCGGTCGCTCCAGAGAAGCCGGCATCAGGCCCGCGTCCAGCAGATTCTGAAGTACCCAGCACACGGTGGCGGTGTACGAGATGCTATTGTCATCCGGATAGCGGGAGTACGGCAACATGCCGCTTTCGCGCTGACAGGCCAAAGTCGCCTGGATGGCGCGCTCCGCGGCGCTTGAGAACACCCGGCGCTGCGCCGAGTCATCGGTCACTGCGGCACCGATCAGCAGCGTCTCCGCCGCATGGGCCGAGGCATTGAGGATCAGCTTGTCGGGCGGATAGCCCTCGGTGTGCAGGAAGTTCCCCGGATCGGTCTCCACGGTGAGCTGCCATTGCGCCGCCCTGACGAGGAATCCCGCGTACTGCTCTGTGGCGGGCAGGCCCCGGCATATCGCCGCATGCAGACCGTGGCAGACGATGCCCAGCGAGATGCTGCTGCGCTCGTAGGGGAGGTGGAACTGGGAGGGCCTGTCACCGTTGGTGATCTCGAACATCCCGCCGTCCTCATGTTGCCGGGTGAGGACCCACGAGAAGGCATGCCGGGCGCGGGAGAGCAGTTCGTGCTGTGGATAGCGGTGGGCGAGCTTGACGAAGGACAGCGCGGCGCTGCCCACGGTGCGGTTGTGGTGGCTGCCGCCGGCGCGATAGTCCAAAAGAGGGATGTGGTACGCCAGCTCGCTGTAGAAGCTCCCGGCGTACTCGCCCTCCGTCTCCTGACAACCCACGAGGTAGCCAACGAGGCCGTCGATGAGCTGGGCAAGTGCCTGTGCGGGGTCTGCGGCGGGTGGTGTCATGAGCGCCTCGGATTGTCGGCCCGCGGGACGGGCGATATTTCCGCGGAGGGTTCGTCATGGGGCGAAGAAGGCCTTCCGAAAGGCCACGACTCGCCAAGGTGGGCGAGTCGTGGCAGGCGAGACATGGCGGCACGGGGAGAGGCAGACCGGTAGGGTCCCCCGGGATTGCACACCGCCCTACCACAGGCTCCGCTTCCGATGGCACGCGGCGCTGGAGCCCTTCTTCGCAAACCAGTCCTGGTGGGTCTCCTCGGCGGGCCAGAACCGCGGCGCCGGCGTGACCCGGGTGGTGATCTTCATGCCCCGGCCCTCGAGCTGCGCGATCAGCTTCTCGGCGATGGCCTTCTGCTCCTCATTGGTGGTGAAGATCTCCGACCGGTACTGGTCGCCCATGTCCGGTCCCTGTCCGCCCACCTGGGTGGGG
>CAYRFY010000246.1:0-10462 GCA_964423635.1 uncultured Armatimonadia bacterium
CCCTCGTGGAAGCTCACCTCTTCCACACCGCTCCCACACTCACAGGCTGGAGGCCAGCTTCCCATGCCGGTCATCGAGCACTTCCTGGACGCCGTGCCACTTACCGCCGGCCCCAAGTTCCACTGGTTCGGCTATTACGACAAGTTCCCCTGGGACAGGACAGGCCGCTTCGTATTGAGTCTCGAGGTGGACTTCATGGACCGGCCACCGGTGCCGGGCGACATTGCCACAGTCGGCATGATCGACCTGCAGGATGGGAACAAGTTCGTCCCGCTGGCGCAGACGACGGCGTGGAACTGGCAGCAGGGCACGCACCTGCAGTGGCTCCCCACCGCCCCGGACAGGGAGATCATCTACAACTCCCTGGAGGGCGACCGCTATGTGTCGGTTATCCAGGACGTGCACACCGGCGCCAAGCGCCAACTGCCACTTCCCATCTACGCCGTCGGTCGCGATGGGAAGCAGGCGGTAACGCTGAACTTCTCCCGCGTGCACTCCACACGTCCGGGCTACGGCTACAACAGCCTGATGCACCAGGCGGGGCCGGATTTGACCGACGAGGACGGCATCTGGGTGATGGATCTGGAGACCGGGGAGCACGAGCTGATCGTTACGTTGCAGCAGGTGTACGACATCGTGCCACAGGACACGTTCGAGGGGGCGCGGCACTGGTTCAACCATCTGCAGTTCTCCACCGACAGCCGGCGGTTCATCTTCCTGCACCGCTGGCGCCACGGTCAGGCGTCGTGGGGGACGAGGCTATTCACGGCCGCTCCCGACGGCTCGGACATCTGCCTGCTCAATGACAACCAGATGACCTCGCACTTCGACTGGTGCGGCCCGGACAAGGTGCTGGCGTGGGCGACGCGCTTCGACATCGGCCAGCGGTACTTCCTGTTCCACGATTGCTCGGACAAGATCGAGATCGTCGGCGAGGATGTCTTCACCTGCGACGGCCACTGCTCGTACTCGCCGGACGGCGAGTGGATCCTGACCGACACCTATCCGGATGCGGAGAAGAAGCGCACGCTGATACTCTACCGCGTGGCGGACAATACCCGCATCGACATCGGCCGCTTCTACTCGATCCCTGTGCCGGACAATGAGTTCCGCTGTGACCTGCATCCGCGCTGGAGCCGGGATGGCAAGCAGGTGTGCTTCGACTCGACCCACGAGCAGGAGAGGCAGCTCTATGTGATCGACGTGTCGGAGGTGGTGGGCGGATAGCGAAAGTAGATCCTGCGGAAGGGCCGGGCAGACCGGGCACATGCTGTGCCTCTGCCCGGCCCTTCGCGCCAGCGGCCGCCGGTTCAGACAGGCCTTTCGCTCACCGCTCCGCCGCCAGCTCCCCGATCTGCTCCTCCGTCAATTCCCGCCCGTACAGTCTCACGTCGTACAGGCACCCGCAGAGAGTATCATGCATGCCCGACCCAATGGTGAGCGGGACGGCGGCGGTCAGGTCGAGGGGCGCCGCCGTCGAGGCGCCCGCCTCCGCCGCAAGCCGACCGTCGAGATAGAGCCGCACCTGTCCGCCCTGTCTCACCGCCGCCAGGTGGTGCCAGCCGGCGGGCAGCTCGCGGTCCATTGTGGCCACCTGTCCCGTTCGCATTCGCCACACGTGGCCTGAAGGCAGAACGCCCGAGAAGAGCTGACCGTCGTACTGGGCCATGGTCCAGACGCGGCGGTAGAGGACCTCGGGCGTGGCGTCGATCTGCCTGAGCAGGGTCCAGTCTCCGTCGGCCTCGTAGCGGTACACCTGGCCCAGAGGCAGCGTGCCGCAGTACAGCTTGCCGTTGTACACGCCCATGGACATGACTTCCTTCTCCTCGCCCAGCCGCCCGCAGTCCTCCCATTCCTTGCCCCCGGCGTAGCGCCAGGCCTTGCCGCTGGGCCACGAGCCCACGTACAGCTCCCCGGAGTAGGCCGCCAGGGCGTAGACCTGGTTCTCCTGCTCCTGGTTGCCGAAATGCTCCCACTCGCTCCCGCCCAGGTAGCGTAGCACCCCGGCGCTACCGTTGCCCGTCACGTACAGATCGCCGTTCCATACGGCCAATGACATCGACCTCTGGTCTCCCGGCACGCCGCAGGGCACCCAGGTGTCCTGCCCTTCAAGCCGGAAGACGCCCGGACTGTACATGGGGATCGCGTACAGCTCACCTCTGAAGACCGCCATCCCATACACTTCATTGGCCTGCGCAAGCCGCCCACGGTCCCGCCATTCCGAGCCGCCGGCGTACTCGTACACATGCCCCCCGGGCGTGGCGTTGGGGGAGTTCTCCAGCGCCGACCCCTTCGCCCGATAGCAGGCCGTTCCGACCATCAGTTTGCCATCATACACGGCCATGGACATGACGGAATTGGCTCCATCGGGGCTGCCGCAGTCCACCCATTGCCCGTCGGCATCGTAGCGATACACCCGGCCGCCGCGGTCGGCACCGAACTCGTAGGTGCCCACGTACAGGCTGCCCTGGTGCACGGCCATCGAGCAGATGAAGACCGCCTCTCCCGGTCGCCCGCAGTCGGCCCATGCCGGCTCCGTGCCCGCGTCGAGGCCGAACTCCACGTTTCGGTAGTTGCTGCTGCTGGAGGTCATCCCGGCGTGGTGCTTGACGCAGAGGTTGAGCCCGCGTCGCGTGGCCGGATCGAACTTGCCCAGGAGATCGCCGATCACGTCATCCAGGTCCTGCCCGGTATGCAGCCACAGAGAGATCGATAGGTCCTGTGTCCCCAGCCGCAGACCGGGTCCGTCCGGCACGGTGATGGCCGCCCCGCGGCCGTCGAAGCGCGCGACGTTGCTTTCGCCTCCCGGACCGATGGCATCGAAGACGACGCCGGCGGGGATGCCGTCATTGCCCTTGCCGGAGCTGTCCTTGCCGTCGCCTGCCAGGCGCCAGTGGCCGAGTAGACCCGCATCGGGGCCGGTGAGGGTGTCTGCAGACACAGGGGGCACCTCCGATAGAAGGCAGAGCATGAATGCCGGAGCGACAAGAGAGAGGGTCGGTGCATGTCTCATAGTCCTTGCTCCTGTCCGGCAGGCTGCGGATTCACGGCACGGGGAGAGTATTCCTCCCGGATGACAGGAGGCCTTTGCGGGGTGGAGGTTTGTGGGACGCGCGTCGCGAACTCAGGGCGCGTCCGGTCGCGACACAACGCCCCAACTGGGCCCGGGGAGATGCGGGAATGGTATCTGCGGAGGGTCGCGCGTACTTCCACAAGCTGCACGAGACGCCGGCGTTTGGCGCCACCGGGTTCGATCTCGAGAGCCTGAGGGCCGGGATGGCCACGCGGCGCGAGCCGGCGGACCCGGCCGTCCGCTGCGTAGCCGAACGGGCCGGAGCCGTCCCGGGGGAGTGGGTGCTGGCGCCCGCAGCGGATCCGGACCGGCGGCTGCTGTACCTGCACGGCGGCGGCTTCGTCTCGGGCTCGGCGGCGTTCTACCTGGCGATGGCGGCCCATCTCTCGGCCGCGGCGCACTGCTCGGTCTTCCTGCCCGACTATCGTCTGGCGCCGGAGCACCCTTTCCCCGCAGGGCTGGAGGACTGCATCGCAGCGTACCGGTGGCTCAGCGACAATGGCCCCGAGGGTCCGGCGCCCGCGACGGCTATCTGCGTCGCCGGTGATTCGGCCGGCGGCGGCCTGACGCTCTCCGTTCTACTCGCCCTGCGCGACCGGAGCCTGCCGCTGCCACAGGCGGGCATCGCCCTCTCGCCCTTCGCCGATCTGACACTCAGCGGCGGATCCACTCGGTCCGAGGCGGAGCTCGACCCGATCATGCACCCCGGGTGCCTGCCCGATTTCGTCTCCCGCTACGTGAAGCCCGAGCAGGTCCACGATCCCCTGGCCTCGCCGGTCTTCGCCGACTATGCCGGCCTGCCGCCGCTTCTGATCCAGGTCGGCGAGCACGAAGTGATCCGCGACGACAGCGTCCGGGTAGCCGAGAAGGCTCGCGCGGCGGGAGTGCAGGTGACATTGGAGGTCTGGGAGGGGATGTTCCACGTCTTCCAGTCTCACGAGCCCCCGCTCCCGGAGGCCAAAGAGGCGATCGAGCACATCGCGCAGTTGGTGAGGGCGGCAGGGGAGCGGCAGGGGGAACGACAGGGCAACGACTGAGAAACGGCAGGCGAACAACTGAGAAACGGCGGGCAAACGACTGAGAAACGGCTGCAAAACGACTCGGGCGGCGTTCTCACCGCGGGCCCCTCCGACACCCAGACGACGAGCCCGGGGAGAGGGACCACGACAGCGGCGATGGCAACTGTCCTCCCTGGCCGTTGCCCCTGTCGTTTCCCAGCCTTTTCCCAGCCTTTTCCCAGCCTTTTCCCAGCCTTTTCCCAGCCTTTTCCCTGCCTTTTCCCAGCCTTTTCCCTGCCTCTCCCCTGTCTCTCCCCTGCCGCTACCCCTTCCACGCCACTCGGGTCCGCGCCACCATCATCCCATTGCCCTGGTACGTCCACAAGCCCACCTTGCCCCCGGGCAGGGGAGCTTTGTCCTCGTACTCCAGGGCCTTCTGGCCGTCGACGTACATCGTGATGTGGCCGCCGATCTTCTCCACCCGCACGTGGAACCAGTGGCGATGGAAGCCGTTGAGGTTGCCGGTGGTGGGATTGTCGAACTTCACGCCGGTGGATTCCGCCACCGTCTCGCCCTTGCGGAGGATCTTGCCGCGGGTGTTGTTGTCCCCGGCCAGGACCACCGCATAGCCACTACATAGGTTCTCGCCGTCGCCACAGAGGACGCCGTTGAGGTCGCTGGGGTGGCTGTAGCCCGGGCCCTGGGGCAGGTCCATCATCACTCCGGCCCAATACTCGAAGACCATATCGCCGCTGAAGGCCTGCTTGCTCCACAGCAGCGGGCTTTCGTCATTACGGCCGCAAAACCACGACCATTGTGGCTGGCAGTTCCAGCGGTCGCTGATGTCCCACTCACCGCTCTGGGGCAGCCACTCGGTAGGGGCACCGGTGAAGCTTGCGTCCACGATACGGGGGGAGGTGAGTGTCACATCGTTGAGGTTCACCCCCAGGCCGCCGAGTTTGAGGCCGATGAAGGGCGCCTTTTCCCCGTCCGAAACCCGGGCCCAGGTCATTGGCTTGCCATCAAGGAGTGCCAGGAGGCAGCCGCCGCGGCGCTGGAGCTCAAACAGGGGGTCCTGCTCGCCGACCTGCCCCTTACCCGTTTCGCCGCCGGTCACTTCGCACAGCACCTCCGGGGAACCCTTCTCGGTCTTGAGCTCCACGACGGATTCGGCCTGCCGGATGCCCTCCGCGGTGTCGGCCATGAGCAAAGCGATGGTGCGGGCGGCCTTGACCGAATGGCTCTGCAGGCCAATGCGCAGGTCGAAGTCGCCCCAGACCGGGAGGTCCCACCGGTAGACGCGGTTGCCCATGCCCGGCCACGAGGCGATGGGGCGAGCCCAGTCGGCCATGGTGTCCTCCTTGGCGAACTGGGCCGTGATCGACACCGGCTCCACCGGTGGCGGGCAGAAGACCACCTGCATGTTGTCAAACCGCGCCACCACTCCCCTCGAGCCCTCGGCGTAGTAGCCCACCTGGCCCTCACTCGCGCGCCCGAAGTCCACACAGTCCAGCGCGAGTTCGCCATCCACGGCCGCGGCGATGTAGTTGCGGTCCAAAGTGAGCGCGATCCTCTGGCGCGCAGTGCGGTTGAGGCGAACGGCCCGACTCGCCAGCAGCTCGCTTTTGCCTCCCGCCACTTTCCACAGTTCCTGCACATCGCGGTTGGGCTGCTCCCGATCGAGGCCCCAGCGGAACAGATAGTAGTCCTGCGGCCCCGTGCAGCCGAAGTACAGACCTACCGCGGGAGCGTTCCCCGCCTTCACGTCCACCGTCAGCCGATAGTCACGCCACTGCCGGCAGCCGGTGAGGCCGATGGCCATGAGGCTCTCAGGATCGGGGGCGGCCAGAAGCTCGCCTCCGGCGATGTCCCAGGTGCCGGCCAACTGCTCCACGGGGATGATGCCGGAGGGGCCGAAGTCGTCCCCGTACTTTTCGGAGCGCTCCAGGGCGATGTCGTCGAAGTTCGCCCGGGCGCAGTTGAGCGTGTACAGCCCCAGGCGCCCCTCGCTGAAGGTGTCGTCCGTGGCGGCGCAGAGGATCTCGCCGTCCAGAGACCCGCTGAGGCGTCCGTCGTGGGCGGTGATGCCCAGCCTGTACCACTTGCCGGTGAGCAGACAGGCGGGCGCGGTAGCGATGACACTCTCCTGGCCCTGGAAGACCCTGACCAATTGGGCCTTCGCGCCACCGGTGGCGCTTTCGTCGGCGCTGAGCCGGAAGACATAGTAGTTCTCGGCGTCCTCCACATAGCAGGCCAGGCCGACGTATCCGGAAGCGCCGGGCTTCACGGCGGCGGAAGCCGCATAGCCGTCCCAGAAGTCGGACCCCGCGACGGCCAGGGCCTTTGCCCCCGTGGCTGCGAAGCTGAAGGGATTGGCGCTCTTGGCGGGTTCGGACTGCTTGTTGCGTGATTCGGGTAGGCTGATGCGCCACGAACCGGCCAGTTGGTCCCAGGGATCGGGCTCATCAGGCGGCCGGGCGAAGTCGTCGTGGAACAGCATCTCGCCGATCGGCTGGGTGTAGAGGTCCTCGATGGAGACTTTCTGGGCCGCGAAGCCCACTCTGTCGCCGGGGGCGAACTGATCATAGGCCATGAGCATCAGGCGGCCGTCGCACAGCACCCGGATCGACCAGGCCCGCCGCTTGATGACGATCTGGTACACACCCTCCCGCGCAGGGGACGGCCAGCCGGCGGCGGCGGCCAGCCGGGTCTCCACACCGTCGCGGAACTCCCCCAGGCTCCAGCCGCGCTTGTTCATGGCCAGGTACAGATGGTTCTTCTCATCGGCGTAGGAAAAGGCAATCCAGGCCTGCCCGTCGGCAGGCCAGCCCCCCTTCACGTGCAGCTCTGCCCGGATATCCACCTCCCCCTCCGCCGTCTCTTCCAGGAGCGTATAGCCCTCTGCCAGGACCGGGGTGATGCTCAAGAGCAGAGCCAGACAGCCGCTCAGCCAACCGGCGATTGACATAGTAACGTTGCCTCGGATCGGTCTAGAGTGCGGCCTTGTTCTCGGGGCCCTGTGGGCCGATGTGCCTCTTCATCTACATACAAACGTCCTGGGGGCCCAGAGGTTCGCCGATGGAAGGTCCATCACCTCGGTCCCGCGAACCGTTCCGCGCCGATCGGCTCACTTCGCAGCACCCCATGATGGGAGACAGGCCCATGTTTGCCACGCTGCTCTTCTGCGCCCTCGCCGCCTGCCTGCTTGTCCAGGCCAATGCTCAGGAGGACCGACGCCCCGCCATCCGCAAGCTCGGAACCATCGTCTGCGACCTGGTGGAGGCCACGCCGGTTGTGTGGCAAGGCCGCCTGTATCGGTTCGAGTATGTCCGGCACGGGTCCTACAAGCCCAACACCAGCGGAGACTCGTACTTCCGCTTTGTCGATGTTCAGAGCAATCAGGCCACGGCCGGCTTCGCCGCCGGCTACCACCTGGGCTGCGCCCACGTCGAGGGCGACCGGGTCTGGGCCTTCGGGACGAACATCTGGGACGGAGAGCGCATTCAAGTGTTCTGGTCCGACGACATGCAGACCTGGCACGAGAAGCCCGCCCTGGAACTGCCCGGCTGGGGGATCTTCAACACAAGCGTCTGCAAGGGCCCCGAGGGCTATGTGATGGCCTTCGAGATCGGCCGGCCGCCTGAGGAGACGGGAGCCGCCTTCACCACGCGCTTCGCCGTCTCCGATGACCTGCTCACCTGGCGCCTGACATCCTCGGAGTGCGTGTTCTCCAAAGACCGTTACACGGCCTGCCCGGCCATCCGCTACCTGGATGACGGCTACTACTACATGACCTATCTCGAGGCCCGCCCGGGTCCTACCTACGAATCACATATTGTCAGGTCCAAAGACCTCGTGGCCTGGGAAAGCAGCCTGCTGAACCCGATTCTGCACCACGATGACCAGGACCGCAAGATCATCGGACCGGATGTGACGGAGGAGGAGCGGGAGCGCATCGCGACGGCGGTGAACCTCAACAACTCCGATGTGGACCTGTGCGAGTTTGAGGGCAAGACGGTGATCTACTACAGTTGGGGTAATCAGCAGGGCGTGGAGCATCTGGCCGAGGCCGTCTACGAGGGACCGATGGACGAGTTCCTCAAGGGGTGGTTCCCGGAGTAGCGGCGGGGCAATGGCACTGACGTTCCCGGGGGACGGTGTCTCACGCGCACTGTGCAGGCGGTTGGCGGTTGGCCGCCCCGCTCTCTCTTTGGGCTCTCGGACGGCTGGGCCGGGTGTGCGGGCGACGCTGCGCGTCGCATCGGCTGCACACTCGGCCTCTCTACACGGCACACGGCACACGACAAACGGCTGCGGGCGAGACGCCCGCGGTCCCAGGGACGACAGGGACAACGGCGGACGGCAACGGCGAGACACCCTGCCATTCCGGCCAACTATCACAGGAGAACACCCATGCAACCAGCGGACGCCGGCAAGTGGCGCCCCATCGGCCTCAACGGCGAAACCGGCCTCATCGGCCTGAAGTCCTGCGACGCCGTGGTCGCCATCGAGGCCGCCTACACTCTGGAGATCAACGGCCGGACCTACCGACTGGGCGAATCGGTCGTGCCCGTGGCGTCCGCGCAGATAGACCCCGGCGCGGGCCTGCAGCATGACATTGAGTTCCCGGAACACGTCACCTGCGGCCTGCTGCTCTCCCTGTCTGAAGACAGCCAGACCGTCCTGATCTCGCTGAGTATCGAGAACGAGGGGTCGGCACCGGTCCGTCTGGGACGCTGCACGCTGCTGCACGTCGGCGAAGGTGTGGGCGGCGTTACCCTGGACGGCGATGACGGCGAGGCCGTGTATCTGGCCTGCACCGGCACCACGAGCCATAGCGTTGTCCACCGCGCGGCCGAGGGCGACGAGCCGTGCATGAGCCGGAGCCTGCTGCACATCGTCAGCCACGGGGCCGGGCGGGCGTTGCACCTGGGCTTCACAGACGTCGGCGGCCAGACCACCTTCGGCGCCTTCACCTACGGCCCCGAGGGCATTGGCTCCCTGGACGCCGTGTGCGACTTCGAGGGCTTTGAGCTGGCCCCCGGCGCCCGGGTCTCCGCCGGTCCTCTCATGGTCGAGGCCCTTCGCGACCTGCACGCCTCCCTGCACCACTGGGCCGACCGGGTGGCGGAGGCCCATCAGCCTACCATCTGGCCCAAGACGCCCGGCGGCTGGCTGGGCTGGGCCTGGGTGGATGCCTTCAACTCCGAGCGGTATGAAGATGTGGTGATCCGCAACTGTGAGGCGATTCGCCGCCGTCTGCCGGGCGTTGACATCGAGTATGTGTGGGTGAGCATCGGCAATATCAAGGACGGCATGCCCGGCAACTGGCTGCAGTGGGATAGGGACAACTTCCCCCACGGCCCTGAGTGGCTTGTGCAGCGCCTCGGGGAGCTGGGCTTCAAGCTGGGGCTGTGGTGCGGGGCGTTCTGGCTCACAAGCTGCCTGGCCGAGCTGTGGGACGAGATGAAGGACGCCATGCTCACGAAGGACGGCACGCCCGTGGTGGCGCTCCCGGAGTGGAAGTACGGGGCCGCCGGGAGGATGAAGCGCGAAGATCGGCCGTGGATCACCTCCCTGGACCCCACGCACCCCAAGACCCGGACCTTCCTCACCGAGGTCTTCGAGACGTACCGGCAGTGGGGCATCCGCTACTACATGATCGATTTCCTACACGCCATCTCCGGCTCCACTCCGGGCGACATCCTCTACGATGGGTACCACGACAAGAGGGTCGTCAAGGGCCCCGAGCTTCTGCGCGCGGGCCTGCGCATCGTCCGGGAGGCGGCCGGGCCGGAGACCTACCTTCTGTCCAGCTCCGGGCCGACGTTCCAGACCGTGGGCTTCATGGACGCCTGCCGTGTGGGGAACGACTACGGCGAGGGCCGGGCGATCAACCCCGAGTCGTACTTCTACCCGGCCACCTTCGTCATCAACTCGGCGGGTTTTTGGACCTCGCACCGGCACGCCTCGGACAACATGGCCGCCGCCTACTTCACCCACCGCAAGCTGTATGTCAACGACTCGGGCAATGTGATGACCGTGGACAAGCCCATCCCGGTGAGTGAGGCGCAGATCGCGGCCACGATCTTCGGCCTCAGCGGCGGCCCGGTGATGCTGGGGGACGACATCGACCGGATCTCGGAGGAGCGCCTGGCGCTGATCCGCAAGGTCTTCCCTCGCACCCCGCAGATCGCCACGCCGGTGGACCTCTTCGACCGCCCCGCCCCGGACTACCCGCGGGTCTTCCACCAGCACGTGACGGCGGACTGGGGAGAGTGGGACGTAGTGGGTGTCCTCAACTACGAGGATGACCCGCTGGTGCTCCCCATCGCCCTGGACCGCCTTGGCCTTGGCGGCGGCGAGTACCGCCTGTGGGAGCTGTGGAACG
>CAYRFY010000246.1:10472-10727 GCA_964423635.1 uncultured Armatimonadia bacterium
TGCCACCGAGATCGGCGCGCCTGTACCGACTTGCCGCGGCCACGGAGGCTCCCGCAGTGCTCGCCACCGACATGCACGTCCTGCAGGGGAAGGTGGAGCTGTCCGAGGTCCGCTGGGATGAGGAGACCATGATGCTGAGCGGCACCGCCACCCGGCCGCCGGGGGAGGTGGGCAGCCTCTACCTCATCGCCCCCCGGGGCTTGAGGGTCCGCGATCCCGGAGGCCTGTGGGTGGCCAAGGACGCGGCCGAGCAGG
>CAYRFY010000247.1:0-10681 GCA_964423635.1 uncultured Armatimonadia bacterium
CTCGTCACCGGCCAGTGCTTCCGCCTGAGTGCGCAGCACCGGCAGGTCCAGCACCTCGGACGCGGCGGCCTCGAAGCTCATGCTCTTGCCGGACCTCGTGAGGACCCGATAGTTCCCGGCCTCGGAGACCTGTGCGAGCAGCCCGGTCTCTTGGGTCCGCTGCAGCAGGAGTGCGGGGGCCGCGTCCGAGGGGATGGAGAGTGTGATGCGCTCGGGATCATTGGCGCTGACGACGTGCGCCTGACCGTCCACCTCGTACTGCACCGTGAGGGTCTTGACCACCCCATAGGCCGGATCGCCTTCGGCGGCCAGCTCGGCCACGGTGAAGGCGTTGGCGCCGCGATCCACCATGCGCTGCACCTGGTCAGTGACGTCCTTGGTGCGGGCCTCGTCACCCTCCGGCCCCCACACCGCACGGCGAATGATGACCCTGGTGCCGGCGGCCTCAGGCGGCCAGAGATCCTTGCCATCACGGGCGATGCGCACCACCGGGTCGTCGCCTCCATCGCTGTGGGGGGCGAAAACCACGAACACCGAATCACCGGCCTCCAGACGCAGCGGGAGCGTGGTCCTGTTCTCGTCCTGAACGTAGACGGCGGCCCTCGCGATGGCCCCGGTCTCGGGATACCACAGCTCCGGCGGACGCTCGCCGATCCGGAACGTGCAGGTGGCGTTGACCGAGCACGCCTGCGGATTGGCGACGAAGTACGCGTCGGTCTTGTCGATGCGGCGGTGGCAGAAGTCCAGTCCGCGGTCGGCGGAGAAGTCCGGAACCACACCGGCTTGTGTCAGGACCTCCACGGGATCTTGGTCGGCAATGACGTCGCCGCCTCTCCAGATAGTCTCAGCCAGAGCGCGGAGCTCTTCGTCACATTCGGGATAGTCCGTGAGGCCGGGGGCGGCCTTGGGGGGAGCTCCGATGATCGTGGCCCCGGCCTCCGCCAGCTTCCCCAGGCGCCGCAGGAGCTGCGGGGTCATCGTCGCGACACCCGGCAGCACCAGAGCTCTGTAGCTCATGCCGTCCGGGAGCACCAGGCGACCGTCCTCGACATTCAGCCGCGCGAAAGCGGCCTCCGGCGAGCAGGCGTCCGCCTTGTAGCCGGAGCGCTGCACCGAGGAGGGAGGGACGAAGGCGCTCGGAGCGCCCTCGGGGGCCAGATAGAGCAGATCGACCACCGGCAGGCCCTGCTGCAGCAGGTACTGACAGCGGCTAAGATACAGATGCCACGGCCCCGACTGCTCCCACCAGGTCTGATTGCGCTCGTAGTGCAGGCCCCATGGCCCCATGGACATGCCGCCTCCCCGGGGCTCCGGCCACGGCTGGAGCGCGTAGCGGTGGAAGACGAAGCGGTTTATGCCCCGACAGAAGGCCCAGTCCCCCAGGGGCTTGATGGAACCGGGATGGTACAGCCACTTTTCGCCGTCCCCCGCGGTGAAGGCCTCGGCGCCCACGATGCGCTTGCCGTAGGTATGGGCGGCGGAGACCATCTGCGTCAGGGTCTCCGCGGCGCCGAAGCCGGGGGAGGACCAGAACTCGCCCATGGGCTCATCGGCCCGGCCGGCGTAGGCCAGGTTGTCGCAGGTGGTGTCGCCATAGGCCTCGATGGAAAGTCGCAGCCCGAATTGGCGGCACAGGTCGCGGAAGTGGCCGGCGTAGTTCTCGACCAGCAGCTCGGAGACCGTCTGGCGCAGGTCCCACAGAAAGCGTTCGGAAACCTCGAGGCTCTCCACGACGCGGCCGGTCATCACCGGGAGAAAAGGCCGGATGTCATAGCGTCGTCGTCGGCGGAACTCCTCGGGGAAACTCTGGGTCCAGTTCTGCGAGCCCGTCTCCCAGCTATCGATGTGCGCGGCCACGAACGTGGACCCGGACAGATGCAAGGAATCGAAGATCAGCCTGTGCAGGAACCGGGAAAAGTGGGCCTCGGCTCCCGCTGTGCTGAGCTTGTCGCACTCCAGCCCGCGGCCCGAGGCGGGGGAGGGTGCATTCTGGGCCCCGGTGGGCGTGTGGGAAAAGCGCAGTACCGTCCAGTCACCCTCCGGCACCTCCCATGAGAGCCGCCCGTAGGGCCCGAGATGCTCGGTCAGATAGACGATGCGGTCGCGCGGGATGGTCTGCTCCGGGGGTAAGGCGTCGTACTGTGAAGCCTGAGGGAGATCGCGGCGGACCCGGGCGCTCTTGGCATCAATGTCGGGGATAGTGTACTGGGCCGGGGTGGGGAAGGCGACCACCGCCACGTCGCGGCAGTAGTCCGCCACCGTCTCGGGCTGGGGCAGCACACCCTCGAACCGCGCCGGACCCCGGAGCCTGGTCTCGGTCCAGACCAGTTTCTGCATCGCCTCATCCGGCCGGATCCAGGGCCCCCCGCTGCCACACCAGCCGGCATCGTTGTTCAGGTTCACCTCCAGCCCCAGACGGTGGGCCTCACTGAGGGCATGCCGGAACAACTCCCTCCAGGTGTCTGAAGCAAAAGCTACGGGCCCCGCCGGCGCGCCCTGATCGACCTCCATGATCAGCACCCCGCCGATGCCCACCCGGGCCATGGCCTCGAGGTCCGCCGTGATCCCCTCGCGTGTGATGTTCCCGTTAAGCCAGAACCAGTACACCCAGGGCCGACAGTTGTCCGGCGGAGAAGCAAAGCCTGCCTCGAGGTCCTGGGCGATGGCCGGGAGGCACCACAGGATCGCCAGCGGGATGACGCGGCGCAGATGACGTCGGTGTGTCCGTCGCATCCAGATCACTCCCCGAGACTTGTGGAATGCTCTCCGTTCACAGGCCCGCCGGTGTCATCCTATTCCTCGACCGTCGCCAATAGCGCCGGGACGCACTCCGCCTCGCCGGGAAGCTCCACCACCGGGCCGTTCAGGCCCTATCGGCTGTGCGTCTTGCGCATCTGCCTCTCCGGACCTGCCTGCTGTCTCGATGTTCCCCGTGGAGCTCCGTACTCTTCGTGTCCTGTAGATCGGGAGTGGCCCCCCGTTCTGCGTGGTGAGACGTGTCCCGTCGTTCCCGTGGTCGCTCTCTCCGCCCTTCAGTGCTCCCCGAGCAAATCAAGAAGCTTCCTATCCAGGTTGTGGCCATGCCACTGCTCATAGGCTACGTCCTTCCGGTCGGAATCGATGACTCCGAAGGTGCCCCGGAAGTTCCACAGTGCATAGCCGATATTGCTCGCGGTGAGAATCTCCAGCACGTCACGAAACCAGCGAAGAACCACGTCATGCGGGGTATGGCTGTAAGCGCCGCCCTCTCCGCAGTGTACTCCGACCCCTGTAGCAGCCAGGTCGATCCAGCGCTGATAGTGCTTCTCCAATCGCTTCCGGTCCCACAGCTCGCCATTCACGTCCGGTCCGGGCCAGGTGGGCTCGGGCCAGTTATCGCCATTGACCCAGCTTGCCTTGAAGTGGCTCACGATCATGGGCGCGTAGGCCCGGCAGCTCTGGCCGATCCCCAGGTCGGCCAGCTCCGGGCAGGGGTCAGTGCCCCACGACAGCCCATCGGCGATAACCAGACGCCCGGGGTCTACATCACGGATGGCCGCCACGGTGGCGCGCACCACGCGCTCGTGGTCCGCGCGGGTCATGTGCTCCTCCGACGGGGAAGAGGGCTCATTGACCAGGTCAAAGCTCAGTTTCTCGCTGGAAATGCCCCGGTAACGCCTGGAGAAGAGCTGCCAGTGGAAGATGAAGGCCGCCAGGGCCTCTTCGTCCTTCCACAGGTTGTACGGTTCTTCTCGCTCGCGGTTCACCGAATAGCCGGGGGCGCGGTGGAAGTTGAGCGACACGTGGATGCCGTAGCGGTCGCCCAGTTCCAGGACGCGGTCGATCTTGGCCAGCATGGGCTCATAGGGCTTGTAGACGTCCGCGTCCTCGATCCACAGGGTGTAGCACATGGGCATGCGGACGAAGTCGAAGCCCCAGTCGGAGATCCAGCGAAAGTCGTCCTCGCTGACCTCGCCGGTACTGCGGGTGGTGAAGAAGTCCAGGAGATTGAAGCCTCGCCAGCGGGGCAGAGCAGTCTGAGCCATGGAAAGCCTCCCAGGTGGTGGTTGGGGGAGGATTTCCGCCGGGAAACGAGGTTTCCTGCACCGGGCGCCAAAGGCGGCACAATGGCCGCGGGGAGCGGTTGTCTCAGGGGGATGAGAGCCGGGGGGGCGAAACGATGCCCCCCGGCATGGTGATGCGGGCCGCGGCGGCGGAGTGCTCTAGAACGAGTCCGGGCCGCGCCAGAAGCAGTATTCGTGTTGCCTGAGGAATCGCAACAGGCCTGCGGTGTCGGTCACCTCGGGGAACAGCCCGGCGCCGGGGCCGATGTAGGTCCACAGACCCTTGGAACATTCCACGAGCTGGAGCGCGGATTGGCGCCGGCCGTAGGCGGCGGCCGTGGGCGCCCAGATCAGCGGGTCCAGGGCGGCGATGAGCTCACTCGTGCACAGGCCGAACCGTACTTCGCTAAGGTGCGGCCAAAGGCCGACGACGGCGGCCACCACGCGGGCCGGCAGGTCTGGATCGTCGCGCAGCCAGCCCAGCTCGGCCACGCTGCCCTCGGAATCGCAGCGCATGTAGCCTACGGCCTTCTCGCCCTCGCGGATGAGGGAATAGTTGGGAGCGTAGTCCCGGAAGTACCCACCGGGCACCCGGCGCTCCCAGTAGTCACGGGTCCGCACGAAGGGGCCCGTGAGAGGGGAACAGAACTGGTCGTAGAGCGCACACAGGGCGGGAACGTCGGTCTCGAAGTTCGCCGGGTGGAAGGTCAGACCTGTGTCGGCCGTCGACGGGCGCACGGAGGCGATGGTTTCGAAGGCGCTGAACATCTCATACCCGCTGCCGTCGTAGACCTCCTGGCGGCCGAACAGGAAGCAGAAGTCGAACCCCTCGCTCTCCATCCATTCCCGGCATTCCGCCATCAACTGCCGCACATAGCCGCGCCGCCGGTGGTCGGGATGGGTGGCCACGCTGCCGATGGCGCCCACCTTGGCCAGGCGGCCGGTGCAGTGCATTTGCCGCTGGTATGCCGAGACGCTGGCCACCATCTCGCCGTCCACCAGGAGTACCCGGCTCTGCTCCGGGGAGTAGTACGGGTCCCTGTTGATGTGCGTCAGCCACCAGCCGCACTCGCCGATGCCCAGACGCTCGTGTTCGAACTCCTTGTACGACTCGTAGATCAGCCGGTCGTGAACCTCGTATTCATCCTCCTGCAGGGCACGGATCTCAAAGCTCATGGGCGTGCTCCTTCCACCAGAGGTCAAACGAGTACGAAGGCTCCCAGCCCAGGATGTCGCGACTCTTGCTCAGGTCCCAGAACACGGAGATGGGCTGGATGGCCTTGCCCCTTTGGGCGAACCAGTCCGGCACTCCCGGCCAGTATCTCTCAACGACCGCCGCCGGATCGCTCCGCAGCTCGGAGGCGTCTTCGGCGGTGTATGGGAGCGGGTTGGTGGCCCAGAACGCCTCGTGGGGAGAGGGCATGGGGGCAGCGACCGCCGCCACATGGGCGGACACGACATCGCTCACATCCGCCCACAGCCCCAGCAGCCCCAGGCCCCTGTCGATCTCAGGCTTGGGCATGAAGGCCGGCGGGCGCAGACATACGGTCTCGAAGCCTGTGTTGCGTGAGAGAACCTGACAGAAGACTTCGCCGAACCACTTGGTGGAGCCGTAGAGCTCGCCGGGACAGGCGGGCTCGGTCTCTTTCAGGGGAAGAGCCTCGAGGGCGGGATGATAGCCGATTGCCGCGATGCTGCTGGTGTACACCACTCGCCGCACGCCCGCCTTGGCCGCGGATTGGAGCACGTAGTAGACGGGCTTGACGTTGTTGTCCAGGTATTCGCCGTCCGTGTACTGCTTCCAGGGGTGGATCGCGGCGGTGTGCACCACCACCTCGATGCCCTTCATCAGGTCCGCCGCGGCGCCCTCCACCGTGAGATCGACGGTCGCATCCAGTGCCCGGTCGGTGGCGAAGAGGTCGGCGCCGAACACCTGGTGCCCCCGGCCCTCTAGAGCCGCGATCAGGCGGCTGCCCAGGTAACCCGCGCAACCTGTTACGAGGATATTCACGTTGGGGTGACCTCCTGTGACCAGATGCTTAAGGGAATAGGGGCAAACATCTGTTTCGACGGCCGGATGGAACCCGTACGGGCGTCCGGTTGTCCAGCACAGACAGAGGAGCGATGCCGCGTCCCGGAGGCAAGTGTAGGTCTCGGCTCGTGAGAGGTCAAGAGGCCGAGGGAACCGGTGGCTACCGGGCCTCGGTGGGGGAGATGAGGCAGGGCCGAAGCAGCTTGACGGGGCCTCGGGGCCTGTGTATAATGCGAAACGCCGGATGGGAGAGCAGTGCCCCGTGGTGGCAGCGCTTGGGAGAGCGCAGCCGCCGGTGTCGCAGAAGCTTCGCTGCCCGTTCGTCCCCACGCTCATCGCGCCACCGACCGAGGTGCACGATCCATATGTTCGCAGTCGACATGCTCGTCGCATGGATCTCTGTGGCTGGAGTCTTGGCCTGGCTACTCAAGGCCGGGGCGGTTCATGGAGCCGTCTTGTCCGTGGTAGCGGGCAGGACCGAGGATGGACACGCCGGGCGCAGGAGCTGTCTGCTTCGTGGTCCGACGCATAGGTGATATTACATGGGAGCCAGGATAGCCTGGCTCCCATGTTTGCTTTGGAGGTCGGGTCTTTGGCATGGCCTACAGCATCGCGCAGATCGACATGGTTCGCGAGCGGATGGGCGTGGGCTATGCCGAGGCCAAGGCGGCTCTTGACGCGGCCGACGGGGATGTGATCTTGGCTCTCGTCGCTGTGGAGAAGATACAGCAGCAAAGGCGGCTGGAGGCCGCCGTCGAGTTGGAAGCGCAGATTGTCGGCGGACTTCAGGAGGTGAGACGGCTAGTCGCCGGGGGGCGGATCGAGAAGATGAGGGTCAAGATCGGCGATCAGGCGGTGCAAGTGGTGCCCGGGGCTGTGGCCGGTGTGGGTGCGGTTGTTCTCACTATCGTGGGAGCGCTACTCTCGTTGGTCTCGGTAGAGACCGAGATCGAGAGCCAGGCGGAAACCAACCAGTCCATTTCGCGATAATGCTAGGCCAGGCTTGAGGTGCGAAATGCCAAACGCCGCTGATCCAACGCGGGCGGTCATCATGCGAGGTCGGTTTGTGGCCGACTCCCGGGGGTCTGACGAGGAGCTGGTGCGGAAGGCACAAGCCGAAGGCGACCACGAGGCGTGCGAGTACCTGCTGCACAAGTACCGCAACTTGGTGCGTGCAAAGGTCAAATCGTACTTCCTCGTGGGCGCGGAACGGGAAGACCTCCTCCAGATCGGGATGATCGGCCTGTGGGAGGCCATCACAGACTTCCGGGCCGATCGACACACCTCCTTCGCGTGCTT
Organism: uncultured Armatimonadia bacterium; assembly: GCA_964423635.1. Lineage (GTDB taxonomy): Bacteria > Armatimonadota > Zipacnadia > Zipacnadales > JABUFB01 > CAYRFY01. The sequence continues at coordinate 7,375 of CAYRFY010000247.1, forward strand.
CGCCAAGGTCTGTATCCAGCGCCAGATGATCTCCGCCATCAAGGCCGCAACCAGGCAGAAGCAGGCTCCCCTGAACTCCTCGGTATCCCTGGAAGCCCCACCCGGGGATGACGACGACGACCGCGCCCTGTGCGACATGCTCACCTCCAAGCCCGAAGTGGACCCGGAGAATATCGTCCTGGGTCTCGAAGGGGAGCGCATGCTGCAGCAGACGCTGCGCGATGAGCTCTCACCCTTTGAGTGGGAGGTCCTCACCGAGTACCGGACCGGCAAGTCCTACAAGGAGATGGCCTCCGAGTTGGGCTGCAAGATCAAGTCGATTGACAACGCCCTGTCGCGCATCCGCCGCAAGCTGCCGGCCGTCGTGCCGGAGCAGGCCGAGCGCATGAGATCATTGCTGTAGAGCAATAAGCCTCCCACCTATGACCGTCAGCGGCGGCCCCGTCCCGGGGCCGCCGTACTGCTTTGCCCCCAGGCCTTGCCGCGTGGCAGGGGGCGAAAACGCCGGGAGCGCGCGGCCATCTCTGCAGCGACCCACGCCACTTGGGCCGCGACGATCGTGCTATCCCACGCGGCAAGAAAGCTCTCCCGGAGGTGGACGCCATGCCCGATTTCTCTATGCTCACCAGTCCACAGATCGGCCGATTGGCTGAGGATAACGCTCTGTGTTTGCTGCCGGTGGGGCAGGTCGAGGAGCACGGACGCCATCTGCCCACGGGGACGGACACGGTCATTGCCAATAGCGTCGTGCGGGCGGCGGCAGACAAGCTACACCCGGAGCCGCCCACATTGGTCCTCCCGGCTCTGTGGGCGGGGTACTCGGGCAAGGAGCTCACACGCTGGCCGGGCACCATCCGCGTTCGCACCCGGGTCGTGGCCGACGTGGTCTACGACGTGGTACACTCGCTGACGGATATGGGCTTTGCCAAGATCATCATCGTCAACGGCCACGGCCACCACCCGGCCATCCTGGAGATGGTCGCCCGGGAGATCGCGGACGACACGGGAGTGTACATCGCCGTCATGGATGCCGCGAAGCTCGCCGCACAGGCGGTGCAGGCCCATCGGAGGTCCGCACCCGGAGGCTGCATTCACGGCGGAGAATTCGAGACCTCCCTCATGCTTCACCTGGGCCGGCCGGTGGACATGGACCTGGCCACCGATGAGGACACATTCACCTTCGAATCCCCCTGCTTCCCTAAGGACGGCTTCGCGGGCAGCAAGAAGGCCTTCTGGTCCACCTGGGGTATCCAGGCCAGCAAGACGGGGATCTACGGCACCCCCTCGGTCGCCACCGAGGAGTTCGGCCGCGTCGTGTTCGAGGCCATGGTCCAGGAGCTGGTGGACTTCTCCCGCGAATACTGGCGCACGCCGACGGCGAAGTGAGGAAGGGGGAGGGGATTGGGGGGTGGGGGGTGGGGGAACGGCCGCGCCTGCCGTTGCCGTCCCGACCGCCGTCACCACCGCCGTCACCACCGCCGTCACCACGTGTACCGGTACAGCGACCCAATCCTGATGTAGTGCACCTCGACCGGACGGAAGGTACGGCGGAGGTAATCGGCGAGGTTGGCCATGCCCCATTCCTCGGCGACACAGTGATTCACCCGGATGGCGCACAGGCCGGCGTCGAGAAGCCAACTGGTCTGTGACCAGCCACAAAGCCCGTCGTCGGTGGTGAGGCAGCAGTCGGCGCCGAGGTCGACCATCTTGCGGATATCGGTGATGGCGCCGGTGCCGATGGCCAGGCGGTTGACCGTCTGGTCCGGGTCGCCGGCATAGGCCACGGCGTTCTGGCCCAGAGGACGAGTGCGGTGGGCCACCTCATCGGCCAGGTCGATGAGCGCCACCCCGGGCACCTGGTACACCGCGTAATACCGGTCGGTGGCCACGGGAGTGCCGGTCAGTCCCAGGCCCTGGGCCCAGCTATCCAGCACGCCGATGCCGGGGAATAGGTCCCAGGCGTCGTGGCAGCGGTACACGGCCATGCCGGCCGCGGCGAGCAGGGCGGCCTTCTCGCTGCCGGGGGGGCTGTGCTTGAGCTTCTCATCATCATCCATGTGGGAGTAAAAGGTGGGCTCGTGGGCGATGAACAGGTTGCAGCCACGTTCGCGAGCGCGCCTTAGGGCCTCCATGGTGCACATCCAGCCCACTGCGATGGCGCCCACTTCTGTGTCTGGATCCCCGAACTTCAGGCCGTCGCAGGTGCTCGTCTCCCAGTCCACCCACGGAGCGATGGCCTGCATGTGCTGATGGACGTCCTGTACGGTCATCGAAAGCCCTCCACTTCGGTTCCTGTCATGTGCACAAGGAGGCGTCCAGGTCACCTGCCGGCACGGCGGGGGGGCGGCAGGTGGCGGGCCTATCCCCCGATGGGCTCGAGGTCCTTGTAGTGCAGCATCATGGCCATGGCGTGGCTTGCCGTGGACACTCCCGCCTCCTCGGCGACGGCGACGGGGTTCAGGCCGGCGCAGGAGACCAGGGCGACGCGGCCGACATCCACCTGCATCTCCAGCAGCGAGCGGCTCTCGGCGCCGATGGCGAGGACGCCGCGGAGGCGCCAGGCGGCCATGTCGTCCACCAGGCGCATGATGTGTTCGCGCGCCGCAGCGGGGCAGGTGCGGAAGCCGGCGCCGATCTTGCCGCTGCCCGTGGCGACGGCCTGGGTGACCGAGGAGGTTCGGCTGCGGATGAAGACCTCCACCGGGTCCACCGAGGTGCCGCCGTACTGGATGACATCGGTGAACCGCACGGGCTCATGGCGGGCGACTTCCAGCAGGCCGCCGAACTGGGAATGTACCGGGATGCCCTGATGCAGGAGGACGCCGATGAGCGTGACGCTGGAGACGGTGCCGAGGCCCACCATGCCCCGGGGCACCACCTGCCCGGCCACGCGCTGTCCGGGCTGGAAGTAGGCCACCAGATCTCCGGTGGAGTACCTTGAGCGGAAGGCCGGCCGCATGAGCCGCAGAGCGGCGTCGAGGTCGCTCTGGCGGAACAGGGAGATGTTGATGGCAACCTTGCCGCTGCCTTCGGTGACGTCGAAGGTGGTCTGGTAGGCGAGAGTCTCGATGCGTGCGAAGGTGAGGGCGACCTTGTCGGCCACTCGGGCATTGGCCAACTCGAGGCGACCGGCCTCGGTGAGCCGGCGTCCGGAGCGGCCGAGGCTCTCGGTGAGCCCGGCCTTGTCCAGGGCCTGCAGGTGGTAGCGCACGGCGCGTTCGGTGAGCTCGATGCCGTGTGCCGTGAGCTCCCGGGCGATGATGGCGGCGCCGAGCATGAAAGCCTTGCGATGGGAGACCACGATTTC
>CAYRFY010000248.1:0-4765 GCA_964423635.1 uncultured Armatimonadia bacterium
TCTGAGTTGGAAGACCGCAGGCACGGTGGCTCTCGTGGGTGTGTGCCGACGGCCGGGGAGGGCACAGCCAACGCCCCTACACCTTCCCCGCGCAGCCGGTGTCCTGCATCCAGCGGGCTACCACCTCGGCCACCGCGTCTCTTGCCGGCACGACGGCCTTGGACCACCAGATGTTGCCCCCTGCGGACTGGACTTGATCCACCAGCGTGGTCAGATACGCCCGGCTCAGCTCGCTGGCTACGTTCACCTTGCAGATACCGCCCTCGATGGCGCAGCGGAGTTGGTCCTTCGGCGTCCCCGAGCCGCCGTGGAGCACCAGGGGACAGTCCACGACCTGCCGGATCTCCGCCAGGCGCTGGAAGTCCAGCTCCGGCAGCTCCGTGTAGATGCCGTGGGCGTTGCCGATGGCCAGCGCCAGAGCGTCCACCCCGGTCCTTTCCACGTACTGTGCCGCGGCGGCCGGGTCGGTCAGTGCCGAATGCTCGGACATGCCCTCCGGCGAGAGCCCGTCGGCGCGCCCCACCGCCCCCAGCTCGCCCTCCACCGACACGCCCCGCGGATGGGCCAGCTCGTAGACCTGGCGGGTGAGGGCCACATTGCCCTCGAATGGGAGCTGCGAGGCGTCGATCATCACCGAGGAGAAGCCGGCCTCCACACACTCGGCGGCGAGCTCCAGGTCCGGGCCGTGGTCCAAATGCAGACAGATGGGGACATCCACCTGCTCCGAGAGGTAGCGAGCCATCTCGGCCGCCATGCGCGCCCCGACCAGAGGCATTTCCCAGGTCCCGAGCATGAGCAGGGCCGGTGAGCGCAGGTCCCGGGCGGTGTGCACGATGGCCTGCATGGTCTCGGCATTGATGAAGGTGAACCCGGCCACGGCGTAGCCACGGCGCTGGGCATCGGCGAGCAACTCGGTCATGGGGACGAGGGACATCTGTCGCTCCGTTTCCGGCCTAAGGGCCGAGGGCATTGGAAGATGGGCGGGCCTTGTGGAACACAGCCCGCCACAGCATACGGACAAAGCGGGGCGGGCGCAAGGGGACGCGGACCGACCACGCAGCTATCTACCGCCGAGCTCGGCCGGCGGTTCCCGAACCGCAATGTAGCCGCCGGGAGACCGCAGCTTTGGGTGCGCGAGGGCTCGTCCGTCGTCGGTCCCGTCCGTCGCGAACGTTCTCCCTTTGAAGAGCCCGGCGGGGGCGCGGATAGGCCGTCCCCGTCCCGGCTCCGGCATTGTCCGGTCCGGGGCGCCGCCATGGTTCAAATGGACTGAACCATTGCAGACGCACGGGCATGCCGGGGTACCCAAAAAAAGCGTGTGTGCCGTGCAGCATCGTAGTATAATGTTCAGTCAATCTCCGCGGAATAAAGACCGCCATTGTTCCCCCAACCGCACTATAGGAGGTGCCATGACATGCCGAGAACGAAAGGGTTTACGCTCATCGAGTTGTTGGTTGTCATTGCCATCATCGCCATCCTGGCGGCCATATTGTTCCCCGTGTTCGCCAGGGCCCGCGAGAAGGCGCGACAGGCAAGCTGTCAATCCAACCTGAAGCAGATCGGTCTGGCCTTCGCCATGTACGTGCAGGACTACGATGAAACTTGGCCCAATCACAGCCGCGACAACACGACTGAAAACAACGCCCTCGAGTTCTCCTGGAGCGGCTGGATCAGTAACGCCCTGATCCCCTACACCAAGAATCAGCAGATCTATCAGTGCCCCTCCGGCCCGGCCTCCGGCTTCCAGGATCCCCACAACAACTACCGGAACGTCAACTACGGCTTCAACTACCTGGCGTTGTATGGGCGGAAGGAAGCCCAGGTGGCCAACTCGTATGCGGGCGTGTCGCGGATCATCGTGATGTACGACAGTTCCTGGTCCTGGTGTGACTGCGGGCCCAACTCGTCCTGCGGCATCGAGTCGCGCGACCTCCTCGAGTACAAGAACGGGGGGCGCACGAACACCTGCTGGCACAACAACATGGGCAACTACCTGTTCGCCGACGGGCACGTCAAGGCCATGAACTGGGGTGGCATCACCTGGGATCAACTGGTGGGCCCGGCGGACAGCGCGCACAACGGCATCCCGATTCTGACGCCGTACTAGAGGCCGTCCGGGAGCGAAGATCCGGCGGATGAGCAGAAGGGTCGCACCGGGGGTGGTGGCAGCCATTGCCGCGCTTCTTGGCGCGACCCTTTGTTGTGCCTGGGCCGATGACTTGCCGGTGCATGCCTACTTCGTCGACGCTCCCGGCTGCCCCCATTGTCTCGAGGCCGAAAAGGCGGTGGCCGAGGTCCTCGAGTCCGACCCCGGGGTGAGGGTCCGGGTGATCGACGTCCACGACCGCGAGGGCTTCGAGCTGGGCGTGGCCGTGCTCACCGTGGCCGGACTGGCCCCGGGGGCCATCCCCGCGGCCCCCGCCCTGCTCATTGGTGATGATTACCTGCAGCGCGAGCAGGTCAGCCCCCGACGGATCCGCGAGGTCCTGGCCAAGTACCGGGCTGCAGGCACTCCGGACCTATACCCCCGAGCCGTCCAGATCCAGGACAAGGCCGCCATGGCCCTGCCCACCCGTTTCCGTCGCTGGGGCATCCTCAGCGTCATCGTGGCCGGGTTGCTGGACGGCGTCAACCCGTGTGCCTTTGCCACCCTGGTGTTCCTGCTGGCCTATCTGGGCGCCACCGGTGCCTCCGGGCGACGTCTGCTGGTTGTGGGGCTCTCCTTCGCGGCCGGCGTGTTCCTGGCCTACTTCGCCTTCGGGCTCGGTGTCCTGCACGCCGCTTTGGCCCTGGAGCAGTTTCCTCTCGTCCGCAGAGTGCTGTACGCCATCATCGGCGCCGGCACCCTGGCTCTGGGCATCATCAGCGTCCGCGACTACACGCGACTTAGGCATGGCCACGCGCGCGGTGTCATCCTGCAACTGCCCGCAGGGGTCAAGCGCCGCGCGCATGAGTGGGTACGCAGGGGCGCGGCGACCGGGGCGGCGATACCTCTGGCGGCCGTTGCAGGCGCGATCGTCTCCGCTCTTGAGATCGCCTGCACCGGGCAGGTCTACATCCCCACGATCATCTACATGGTCAGCCTCAACGAATACCGTTGGGCGGCCATCGCCTGGCTGGGGCTGTACTGCCTGCTGTTCATCACGCCTCTACTGGTGCTGCTCGGGCTGGCGCTGGCCGGTGTCTCTTCGCGCAGTCTGGCCGACATGGCCCGGTCACACGCCGCCAATTCCAGGCTCCTCTTGGCCTGCTTCTTTGTCCTTTGTAGCCTGTATTTCTGGTCCAGGGCCGCCGGCTTCTAGGAACACGCCTCCGCGGACGGTTACCCACATACCCCGCAACCGGCCCCGCGTGCATCTCCCCGGCTCCCATCGTCCCGCCCTGATGCCCCACAGCGCCATGCTCCACAACATCATAATGATGTGTTAACCGGTTGTACAATCAACAATATCCACCGGGTTATCCACAGGACAATGCCCGGTGCACCGGGTCTGCGCGGGGTCTTGTGGAAAGACGGGGGGCGTCGATGGAGCGCCACCAAGGCGAGCCGGCCTCGCCGCCCGGGTGAGGCCCGTGGCGGGTCGCTGCCGGCCGCCGGGCTCCGCGCCGCGGCACTGGCGTTGCCGGCTTCATTCGTGTAAGATGCTGGCTCATCAGCCGTCCGAGGCACCGAGGGCCGACAGCAGCGCTCGCCCGCCGACCTCCGGACCGCACTTAAGAGGTGATTTCTGCGTGAAAGGCGTACTGCTTGCCGCGGGTAAGGGCACTCGGATGCTGCCCCTCACGGAGAAACGCCCCAAGCCCCTGGTGCCCGTCCTCGACCGCCCGATCCTGGAGCACATCATCCTCGGCGCCCGCGACGCGGGCGTGGACCACTTCGGCCTCATCGTTGGGCATCTGGGGGCCATGATCGAGGACTATTTCGGCGACGGACGGGGCCTGGGCGTGCGCATCGACTACATCTGGCAACAAGAGGCCAAGGGCACCGGACACGCGGCCCTGCTGGCCGAGGAGTTCGTGGCCGGCGATGTCTTCTTCATGTCCTGGGGCGACATCATGGTCTCGCCCCGGAACTACGCCGCGGTGGTGGGGGCTTTCGAGAGCGGGAAGACCGACGCCGTCCTGAGCCTCAACTGGGTGCAGGACCCCTGCAAGGGTGCGGCGGTGTACGTCAAGGATGGGCTGGTGGACAAGATCATCGAGAAGCCGGACCCCGGCACCTCGACCACCAACTACAACAATGCCGGGCTGTTTGTGTACACGGCGGAGCTCTTCGAGCGGCTCCGGAGACTGAAGCCCTCAGCGCGCGGCGAGCTGGAGCTTCCCGACGCGGTGCAGGAGATGGTGCGGGAGGGCAAGCGGATCGCGGCGGTGCCTCTGGAGGGCTACTGGTCTGACGTGGCCGATCCGGCGGCGGTCATCGAGTTGAACGCCACCATGCTCCGCGACCGTTACGAGGGCGGGCTGTATGTGGATGCTACGGCGCAAGCATCCCCCGAGGCCACGCTCGAGGCGCCCTGCTACGTGGGACCGGACTGCGTGGTGGAAGGCGGCGCTCATCTGGGGCCCAATGCGGTTCTCCAAAGGGGCTGCACAGTAAAAGGGGGCGCCCACTTCTCCGAGGCGGCATTGCTCACGGGGGCGCGGGTAGGAGGGAGAGCCCGTGTGCGGTACTGCCTCGTAGAAGAGGACGCCCATGTGGGGGAGGGGGAGGAATTCTTGGGAGAGAGAATACCAATAATTTCTGGTAGATGGACTTATCAAT
>CAYRFY010000248.1:4775-6869 GCA_964423635.1 uncultured Armatimonadia bacterium
GAGAGAAGTACCCCTCGTGTCGTCCAATCGGCTGTTTGAGAAGGTTGTGTTTGGCTTACTCCGGGGGTCTGCTATGACCCTTCGACACCCAGAATATCGGCACGGCGCGCCCGGACTTTAGCCCCTATCCAAGGATTGTCAGAACTTTTCGCCATGCAAGAGCCCACCTCATTGCGCGCGATGTCGGTCGGCGAGATCATCGATGGGGCCATCGGCGTCTACCGCCGGAACTTCGGCGCGCTTCTCGGGAGCGCGGCGGTGGTGCAGGTGCCTTTGGTGGCGCTGCAGACGGCCGCCGCGATCCGATTTGCCAACCTGGTCCTGTACAATCAGGGTGGGGTCCTGGCGTGGACGGAACTTGCGCCCTCGGGGGGTCTGTTCCTGGCCGCGATGGTGCTGGTGATGATCCTGATGCCGCTGGGCGAGGCGGCCCTCACGATAGGGGTCTCGGAGCGGTATCTGGGCCGGGAGGTGGGAGTAGCCGGCGCGTACCGGGCGGCGATGGCCAAGTGGCCGCGGGTGCTATGGACCAGCCTCCTGTACTGGGTCCTGGTATACCTTTTCGCCGGCCTGGCCCTCCTGGTGCTGGCGGGGCCCTTCGTGACCCACATGCTGCTGGGCGGGGGCGCGCGGGCATTGGACAGCCCCCTGTCGCTCCTGCTTATCATCCTCGGAGTTCTGCTGTGCGTGGGGGCCTTGGCCGTGCTGCTGGCCGTGGCGATCCGGTACATGCTGGCCCCCTCGATCGTCGTGGCCTTGGAGGGGCGGTGGGGTCTGGCGGCCATGAACCGGAGTGCCCGGCTCACCGCCGGCCACGGCTGGGGCGTGTTTGTGGTGATGGCGGTGCTCATCCTGCTGGTGGCCGTGGTGACCCTGGGCGTCTCGGCTCCCGTGCAGCTTCTCACGCTCCGGTGGGCTCAGGACACGGACAAGCTGGCACTGGCCCAGGCGGCCTACCAGATCTTGGCCAACTCGCTCATGATACTGCTGCGCCCCCTGTGCGTGGTGGGCGCCATACTGGTGTACTACGACCTGCGGGTGCGCAAGGAGGGCTTCGACCTGTACATGATGGCCGAGGCACTCGGGCTGGACCTCACATCAGAACAGAGCATGCAGACAGGGGCCCGCGACGCAGGCGGTGCCCACGACGGGAGAGGACAATGAGCGAGGTCAAGGCGGCAGTGATCCATACCGACGGCGCCTGTCTGGGCAATCCGGGGCCGGCGGGGGCGGGTTTCATCATCGCCGATCAAGAGGGGGAGACCCTCAGCGAGGGCAGCGTGCCCATCAAGCACGGCACCAATAACATCGCCGAGTACCAGGCGGCGATCTCCGCTCTGGAGACGGCACGGGAGCTGGGGTTGAGCCACCTGATCGTGCGTTCCGACAGCGAGCTGATGTGCAAGCAGATCTGGGGGCAGTACAAGGTCAAGAACCCCCAGTTGCAGAAGATGCATATCGCCCTGCGGGGGCTGATGCAGGGCTTTGAGAAGGTCGTCTTCCAGCATGTACCGCGCGAGCATAACGAGCGTGCCGATGCACTGGCCGGCAAGGCCGCCCAGAAGGCCAAGCGGATGTGAAGAGCCGACCCGGCCCGCCCTCTGCGATGCAGCGTCGGTGGGCTCCCCGTGGGCCGACTTCGCCGGCCGGGCTGATGGGTGTTGGCACCGGCAGGGGGCGGCGACTTGCTCGCGCGATGACGCCGGGAGCTGGGCGGGATCGCCGTCGACCCGCCTGCACCGGACAGGGCGGTGAACCGCGATGGCTGCCGCGCCCAGGAGCCTTCCCCCATCCGCCAGTTGGATCATTGAGGGGCGTCTCGCCGTTATGGAGATGCCCTGCCACGCCGAGATGCGCGCCCTGCGCGCCGCCGGCATCGAGCTGGTTGTGAACCTCACCTCCAAGCCCGGCGCCACGGCGATGGCCCGGGCCTGCGGCATGGAGGGCGTCATGCTCCCGGTGGAGGACATGACCGCTCCCAGCCAGGCACAGATCGTGCGGTTCGTCCGCGAGGTCGCGCCGTACATCCGCGGGGGCAAGGCGGTGGCCGTGCACTGCATGGGCGGCCGTGGCCGCTCCGGAACCATGGCGGCC
>CAYRFY010000248.1:6879-7101 GCA_964423635.1 uncultured Armatimonadia bacterium
TCAAGGCCGGTATGGAGCCCTGGGAGGCCATCGCGGAGGTGCGGCGACGCCGTCCCGGCGCCATCGAGATTCCCGAGCAGGAGACGGCCATCGTGCAGTTCGCCGATTCGCTGGACCGGGGCTAGCCCCGTCGGGCCGGCGGACCAAACGGCACCGCCGCCCTGCCGGCGCCCAAACGCAGTCAACACCCCAGGACATCTCATGCCCCATATACGCCGGGCA
>CAYRFY010000248.1:7111-10665 GCA_964423635.1 uncultured Armatimonadia bacterium
TCCATGGAGCTGCGGGCGAAGGCTCTGGTGGAGGGACACTTCTCGGGCCGGCATCGCAGCCCCTACCGCGGCGCCAGTGTGGAGTTCGCCGACCATCGCGAGTACTCCCAGGGCGACGAAACCCGGCACATCGACTGGAAGGTCTACGGACGCCGCGACCGGCTGTTCGTCAAGGAGTTCGACGCCGAGACCAACCTCAACGTCCATCTCCTGCTGGATACCAGCCGTTCCATGGACTATGGCGGCCCTGTACGGAAGCTGGACTATGGGGCGTACCTGGCCGCGGCCATCGCCTACCTCGCCACCCGCCAGCGCGACGCTACGGCGCTGGTCCTGTTTGATAGCACGGTGCGAGAGCACCTCCCTCCGCAGACCAAGCCGGCGCATCTCCAGAAGGTCTTTTCCGCTCTTGACAATGCCCGTCCGGGCGAGGACACCGACGTCTCGGCCGCCCTCGAGGCCGTGGCGCAGAGGATCACGCGCCGTGGACTGGTGGTACTCATCTCCGACCTTCTGGATGACATCGAACCGCTCCTGCGTGCCCTGGGGTATTTCCGCCACCGTGGCCACGACGTGGTGGTCCTGCACGTGATGGACCGCACGGAGCTGGAGTTCGACTTCCGCGGCCCCACGGTGTTTGAGGACCTCGAGACCAGGGAGCGCCTCTTCACCCAACCCGAGCGCATGCGCCCGGAGTATATGGAGGCCCTGCAGTCGTTTCTTGCCCAGATCAAGGATGGCTGCCGTAGCCGGCACATCGACCACGTGCTGATGCGCACCAATCGGCCCTTCGATGCGGCCCTGACGGCATACCTGGGACGCAGAGCGCAGGCGAGGTGACGGGGGGGGACGGTGGCGAAGCGTCGGACCATCAGGAGCAGCAGGGCACACCGTCGCCGTCGACTCGTGACTCGCCGACTCACAGCAGGCACGGTGACCGTTCGGTGAGTGCCTACCGGCGTTCTGAGTGTGCCGTACCTTGCGGGCCTGGAGAGCCGCGGGCACGGTAATCGAGTGGTGAGTGCCTACCGGCGTTCTGAGTGTGCCGTACCTTGCGGGCCTGGAGACCCGCGGGCACGGTAATCGAGTGGTGAGCGCCTCCGACGATGCCTGTGCCGTAGACGCCGTTGACGCCGTAGCCGTTGACTCGCGACTCGAGACTCGCCGACTCGCGACTCCCGAAGGGCCGGCTTGACTCCCGGCCGGGCACTGGCTAACCTTGTTATGCGTTCATCCTTCTTGGATGCACTGTGCGGGAACGGTGGACCTTCGCATGCCCAACGAACCTGAACTCACCCGGCGGCGGGCGGCGATCCTGGCCGCCGTCGTGGAAGAACACGTGAAGACGGCGGCCCCCGTTGGCTCCAAGGTCGTGCAGGAAAAGCACGGCGTGGATGCCAGCACGGCCACGATTCGCAGTGAAATGTGCGTGCTGGAGAGGCGGGGCTTCATCGAGCAGCCTCACACCTCGGCCGGCCGGATTCCGGCGGACAAGGGCTATCGCACGTACGTGGACGCCCTGATGGGGCGCCGCAGCCCCAGCGCCGACGAGGTGGCATGGGTGAGGGCGCAGTACCGGCGGGTGGCCGACCGTACACACGAGGCCATCTACCGCACCACTTCGGCGGTGCTTTCGCAGCTCACCAGCGCGCCCGCCATGGTCATGGCCGCTCCCCCCGAGCAGTCGATCCTGACGGCCATCAAGCTCACACCGGTGAGCTCGCAGGTCATTGTGTTCTCCTACGAGACCAGCACTTCAGGCGCTCACCAGTGTCTGGTCAACTCCCCCGAGCCGCTGACGGCCGAGCAGGTGGCGGCGCTGTCCCAGGCCCTGGAGCGCCATTGCTTGGGCCGAGCCGCGGGAGCGCTGACGATCTGCCGGCCGCAGACTATCGAGGAGGAGATGGCTCCCCATGCCGTCCCCGTGGCACTGCTGGACGAGATCAAGCTGGCGGTGGAGCAGGATCGCGGCGAGCAGGTGTATGTGGACGGCGCGGCCTACGCCCTGAACTACCCCGAATTCCAGACGATGGCGCGCCTGCGGCCGGTGATGGAGGCCCTCGACGAGGACAAGACCGTGCGCCGATTGCTTCGACCCGCGACCCGTCGGGGCCGGATGACGGTCATGATCGGTCGGGAGCAGAATATCGGGGCCCTGAGACAGTCCTCGGTCATCGCCCGCCATTACGAGGGTCCCGGAGGCGATGCCGGGGCTCTGGGGATCATCGGCCCCACCCGCATCGACTACCAGGCCGTGATCGCCATCGTCGACTGCGTCGCCGAGCACGTGGCTCAGGCCTTCAGTAAGCTGGAGCGGGCGGAGGAGTGAGGGGCGCGGCGGCCGTCACAGATGCGAGGCCTCGCATTGCCTTACCCCCTGCCCTGTGCTACAATCCGCGAGTCGTCATCAGAGCGGGCCAATTCACCCCTGAGCGGGCTACCATCGGACCATGCGATTCCCCTGGAGCGAAGAGATCGCCATCGACCTGGGCAGCGCCAACACGCTGGTAAGCGTGAAGGGCGCCGGGGTCGTGGTGCGCGAACCCACCGTCATCGCCTTCGATGCCAGCGGTCGCCGTCCCGTGGCCATCGGCCTCGAGGCCAAGCGCATGCTGGAACGCGACGTTAGCGGCGTGCGCGTGTGTCGCCCCGTGCGCGGAGGTGTGGTGGCCGACTTCGATGCCGCCGTCACGCTCCTGCGGGCCCTGGTCAGTCAGGCACTGGGCAAGCGCCCACTCATCAGTCCGATGGTCACCACCTCCCACCCGAACTCCTCCACCACGGTGGAGCAGCGCGCCTTAGTGCAGGTAGTGCGGGCGGCCGGCGGAGGCGAGGTGCTCACCGTCCAGCGCGCCCTGGCCACGGCCCTGGGAGCCGGCATGCCCGTGGACGGCGATGTGAGCCGCATGGTCATCGACATGGGGGCGGGGGTCACCAATGTGGGTGTCATCGCCATGGGCATGACCACGGCGGGAGTGTCCGTCAGGCACGGCGGAGATGATCTGGACGAGATGATCCGCCGCGCCGTTCGCCGGGCCCAGGGCATCCGTATCAGCCCGGCTTCCGCCGAGCAGGTCAAGCTGCGAGTGGGCACCCTGCTGGAGCACGAGGAGCATGAGTCCATGCGGGTGGACGGCGTCGCCGCCGATGGCGAGAAGGACATGAGCCTGGACATCCCGCTCACCGGCGTGCCCGAGCTGCTCATGCGTGGTCTGGCGCGAGCGATGTCGGAGATCACGTGGTTGCTGGAGGACCTGCCTCCCCAGGCCCAGACGGAGATCGCCGCCAATGGCGCGATCCTCACCGGCGGAGGCGCGCTCCTCGGCGGTGTCGACGCCTATCTGGCGGAGCGTCTGGGCATCCCGGTTGCCGTGGCCACAGACCCCATGTCCTGCACGATTCTAGGGCTGGAATCGATCCTCAATGCCCCGCAGGCCGTCTCGCTGGACGGGCGGCGCTTCCGGGCCTAGAAGCGCGGCCGAAAAGCCGTTCACAGCCCCGTAGGTCGGGCTTTCCACTCACATTATGCATGAACGCACTGGGGCCACATTTCG
>CAYRFY010000249.1:0-2193 GCA_964423635.1 uncultured Armatimonadia bacterium
GAATCTGCACCGTATGCCACGAGTTGGGCTGCAGGGCCAGAGCACCGCCCTGCAGCGGGGTCTCCTGCCCGGCCGACCTGCGCCCCAGGGTGATCTCGCTGCCGGTGAGCAAGAGACTGTATTCCTGATTCTGCGGTGGCTCCCCCGATCCTCTGAGCACGATATGGCCGGTACCTTGCCCGTGCAGGTAGCGAAACGAGAGAGCGAAGTCCGAGAGCGGCCGACCGACGTAGAAGCCGTGACCGTGCCCGGAGCAGCCCAGCATTCCCCCCCGGTCGCCCCGGGTCACAGCGGCACCCTCAGCCAGCTCCCATCCTGCCGGATTCTGGTTTTCAAAGGTCTCCGTCAGCGCCTGACCGCCCGGCTTTGGGATGGGCGCGACCGGTACCGTCTGCCCGCCCGGCACGGGCGTGCCGGGGATTGGGGGCGCCGCGGTCGGCGTGCCGGGCACCGGAATGCCAACGGCAGGCACCCCCGGCGCCTCGGTGCCCTGCCCAGCGGTGCCGAAGCCCGCCACGGAGATGTCGTCATAGGCACAGCGCTCCCCCTCGATGCAGCCGAACCCCAAAGCTCCGGCGGGGAGGGGCTGATTGTCCTGTGCCGCGAGCACCGCCTGCCCACCCAATGATACCGTGATCTGTCCGGCCAGACACTGGATGGCCACCGTGTGCCATTGCCCCAATTGCAGCGTGGCCGGGACGGCCTGCAGCTCCGTGCTCTGCCCGGCCAGCTCACGCAGCAGGAGGATCTCGGTAGGGCGCAGTTGGAGGTGGTAGGCTCCGCCCTGCGGCGGCTCACCGTGCGCCTGGAAGATCACCTCGCCTACGGTGCGGCCGCCGAGATAGCGGAACGCAAGCACGAAGTCCTTCACCTGCGCTTCAGGGGCAATCCAGAAGGCGTGTCCGGGGCCGGACAGCAGCAGGGCGTTCCCTCCGCCCTGTGCCGGGCCGACGGAGGCGGTGGGGCCCATCTCCCAGGCGGGCCCCGGAGGTTGCTCGAAGTCGACGGTGGTGGCGGGACCTCCCGGGAGCGGCGCAGCCACCGTCTGCATTGCGCCGGGTGTGATCGGTCCGCCACCGGGTGTGATCGGTGCGCCACCGGGTGTGATCGGTGCGCCACCGGGTGTGATCGGTGCGCCACCGGGTGCGATCGGTCCGCCGCCGGGTGTGATCGGTCCGCCACCGGGTGCGATCGGTCCGCCGCCGGGGATGGTGCCCCCCGGACCGCCCACCACCACGCCGGGCGTCTGCGGCCCTGCGACGAAGGGCGGCTGGACCTGCGGTATCGTCTTGTGCCATCCCTGCGGAGGCTCGCCCCAGTC
The DNA here is from genome assembly GCA_964423635.1 of uncultured Armatimonadia bacterium. Lineage (GTDB taxonomy): Bacteria > Armatimonadota > Zipacnadia > Zipacnadales > JABUFB01 > CAYRFY01. The sequence goes on from CAYRFY010000249.1 coordinate 1,322, forward strand.
CACGGGATCATACACGGGAGCAGAGGCCAGGGCGGGATGCTGGACGGCGGTGGTGTCGGCAGCGGGCTGTGGATGGACCACGAACTCCACCGCCGCCTGCGGGAGGATCGACACGGTCGGGTCGGAGATGACCTTCACAACCACCCGGAGCTTGCCGGCGTGGGTGCCCGGTTTGACCATGAAGGCGGCCCGGCCTGTGGCGTCGGTCGTGAGACCCACCGGTTGGGCGAAGATGCTGCCCAGATACCCCGGGCCCGGGATGATGCTGGCCTGCAGTTGCACTCCGGCCGGCACGGGAACCGGAGCCAGGCCGTTGGCGGCCAGCGATCCCATGGACGGGAAAGCGTTGCCGCCCTCGTAGGGGATGCTGATGACACTCTTCGGTTGCTGGTTGAGACCGGTCATCTGCAGCTTGGGAAGAGCCTGCCCGATCAGGGTCCACGACTGGACCAGCGGGCTGGCAGCGGTAACGGTGGAGGAGACGTTCTGGGCGGCCAGGGCCTGCGAGACCGTGGCGGGGACACAGGTTCCCGGCTGCCACTGCTTCTGGGCCGCGGCGATCGTCTGCACGATCTCCTGCGGGCTCGTGACCACCTTGCCGGCCTGCAGAGCCACCAGATGGTTGAGCTGCAACTGCACGTAGGCTTCCGACGCACCGGTCGAGGAGCCGCCCACCGCGTCCAACTCATTGCCGTAGAGCACGGGTCCGGGGCTTGGCTGGGGCCACTGCGCGATGCCTTCGTAGACCTGCGTGACGGACAGAGACGCGTCTCGCAGCCGCCTGGAGAGGACCGGGGAGATCTCGGGGGTCGCCGGGACGAGGTCCGCCGGAATGGCCGCCGTGGGCGGCTGAAAGATGACCAGTCGGGGTC
>CAYRFY010000249.1:2203-10664 GCA_964423635.1 uncultured Armatimonadia bacterium
GTCGGAGGTCACCGACGGTCGTTGCCGGCAGCGGGCTGATCTGCGTGATGCCCCGCAAGATCTCCGGCGCGATCTTGGCCAGTTCGAGGCCCTGCGTGGGGGGCTGTGCGGCCACGATGCCGCCTACCTGGGCCTCCTGGGGCAACCTGGTGAGAACGAGGCCCAGTATGTTGGACGTCATCCCCCCGGTGTGCGTGTAGCGCACAGGGCTTTCCATGATGATCTGATCCGACACCCCTGCTCCTCCGGGAGTGCCGACGCCGGTGAAGATGGCGCCACCGGTGAAGCTGTAGCCCGGCATCGCGGGGCGGATCACGTACTGCACATTGGGCTGCAAATGGAGTGAGTACCTCCCCTTGTCATCACAGCGTACGTAGTCAAAGTAGGGCGACACTCCCGCCCCCAGGTCGGGACCGTAGAAGACGAAGGCGCCGGGCACCGGGGCCTTCTGATTGTCGGCGACGAGGCCCTTGAGAGGTGGGGTCTGCTGGGGCACCCCGATGTCGGCCATGTACCGGGCGAGCAGGGCCGCCGTGTGGCGCTCGGCGGCGGGGAGCCCTACCTTCAGAGCCGCTTCGTGGTTCACGGCCCCCGAGTGGCCCGTGATGTAGCGGTTGATGTCGTCGAAGGTGCCCGGCACGGCGTTGGCGTCCTCGGCCCACTTGAAGTTCTGCAGACTGTGCACGGCCTGGGCGCAACCGACGGCGATCTGGCGGGCCGTGAGCCCTTGACCGTAGAGGTCCTTGGCGGTGCCGGCGTGGTACTGGGCGTCGCCGCCCTTGCCGTCCGCGAAGTTCTCGTAGTCCTCATGCGTGGCCCAGCTATCGTACGTGTGCTGCACCACGCCCATGTCCCCAACCAGGTGGCAGGCCCACCCCAGGTCGAACATCGCCCCGCTCAGGTTGTAGTTGGCCTTGTACGCGCTCACCGCGCTGTCGTACTTCTGCCGGCACAGGTCCACCGCCGCCTGGCCGAAGGCCGGGAAGTCGGGGCGCACGTCGGCGCTCACATCGAACAGGCCGCCGAGACCGGCCAACAGGCACACCACCTTGCCCCAGTTGGCGGTCTTCTCCAGGCCCTGCCAGGCCCGCAGATCAAGGCCCACTCCGGTATCGGGGTTGTAGAAGTGATTGAGGCTGGCCAGGTTGCAGAGGCGCTTGCTGCCGCCCTCCCACGAGAAGGCCCACAGCACGCTATACTCCCAGTACAGCACCAGGTCCACGTCCGCACGGTCGGCCCACATGGCTCCGTTGGACAGCGCCTGCAGCTCCTGCAGGCAGACTTCCGCCCAGTTCTCATACCCATCATTGCGCAGGATCTCGATGGCCCGCTCGATGATGTACACGTGGGCGCTGTCGTGGTAGCGGCCGGATTCATGGGCGATATCCGCCCACTGTCCGGTACCGCCGGGTGGGTTCCACGAACGGCAAGGACTGGCGAGGGCAAGGCACAGGATGATGAGGATCGAAGTCAGGACGAGGTGTCGCAGATGCGTGGTTATACGCGGGCAATGCCGTCGGGGCGACGCACAGGGGATGACCATAGCAATCTGCCTCCACTCCACAGGCCGGCGCTGTACGCACAGGGGTCTCTAGTACCAATTCGACGGGGGGACGGAAGTCCCTGCTACGCAACCGTGTGGGCGTCTTCCGGGAACGCCCGCCGCCGGCAACCAACGCCCGCCCTCCGGCACTTGCCCGATGTGCTACAATTCCGGCTGTGTTGGCCACTTCGTGAGGAGAGTATCCTGTGACGCCAGAACTCAGCGGTGGGACCGACGCGGCATCCGAGGGGGGTGCCGAACTGAGCGGCCACCTCGACCAACTCCGGGATATCGAGGGCTTCCCGCTGGGCGAGGATGCCGCGATCCTCGACCTGTCCCTGCCGCCACACTATGCGGCCTGCCCCAACCCTTCCCTGTTCGATGGCGTCGACCCCGGAGAGGAGGCCCCGGACTACCAGTGCCCGCCCTTCGCCGGTGACATCAGCGAGGGGCGCAGCGACCCGGTGTACAAGGGGCAGGTGTATCACACCAAGGTGCCGCCCAGAGCCATTGCCAGGTACATCGAGCACTACTGCCCCGAGGGCGGCCTGGTGTTCGACGGATTCTGTGGTGCCGGCATGACGGGCGTCGCCGCCCGCCTCACCGGACGCCGAGCGATGCTGGTCGACCTGTCGCCGGCCGCCACCGCCATTGCCGCCGCCTACTGCCTGCCGGCCGACGCCATCGAGGCGCGCTCGGCCGCACGCGCGCTGATTGAGACGCTCCAGGAGGAGTGCGGCTGGTTGTATGAGGTCCCGCGTGCCTTCTCCCTCCTGCCGGTGAGCACCGACTACGTCATCTGGAGCGAGGTCTACCGCTGTCCCCGCTGCGGCGCCGAGGCTCCGTTTTCCGACACCGGCTTCGATTTCTCCACACGCCGACCGCTGAAGATATCGACCTGCCAAAGCTGCGGCCAGGAGACCCACCCCGACCACCTGGAGCGCTGCACGGACTCCTCGGGACTCACGCGGGAGGTCCCCGTCCGGGTCAAGGTCCTGGATCGCAAGGGCGGGGAGCAGGATCCCACGGAAGAGGACCTGGAGCTGCTGCGACAGGTGGCCGAGGCCCCGATACCCTTCCCCTACCCCGACGACTGGATGATGGGCCGGGAGCCGGGGGAAAAGGGATGGGGAGACATGTGGCGGGGGGGCTACCACACCGGCGTGGTACGGGCCTCGGATTTCTACTTCAAGCGCTCGGTGTGGGTCATCGCCGCCGCCCTGCACTATCTGGGGCGCATGAGCTGCAGTCCCAGCGTCCGGCACTTGCTGCGGGTTTCGCTGGTGAACGCCTCTCTGAACCTGACCAGGATGCATCGGGCCTACCAGGGGCCGGTGCCGCTGGTACTCTACCTGCCCCGGTTGCGCAGAGAGCGCAACGCGATCCTGGCGCTGCAGTCACGCCTGGCCACCACACTCGAGGCCCTCGAGAGCCTCCCGCGGCGCAGCCAGGTGCGCATCTCCACGCAATCGGGCACATCGCTTCCGCAGGTGCCGGACGCCTGCGTGGACTACATCTTCACCGACCCGCCCTTTGGCCAGAACATCATCTACTCCGAGGTCAACTTCCTGTGGGAGACCTGGCTGGGGGTGCGAACCAACCAGCAGCCCGAGGCGATCGTGAGCAAGCGTCAGCGCAAGGGCATCGCGCAGTACCAGGACTTGATGGAGCGCTGCTTTGCCGAGGCCCACAGGATCCTTAAGCCCGGTCGCTGGATCACGGTGGAGTTCCACAACTCTCAGAACTCGGTCTGGAATGCCATCCAGGAGGCCCTGCAACGGGCGGGCTTCGTGGTGGCGGATGTGCGCATGCTGGACAAGCAGCAGCAGAGCTTCAAGCAGGCCTCGACGGCCAATGCCGTCAAGAACGATCTGGTGATTTCCGCCTACAAGCCGCGCGCGGGCGACCCGGCCGATGCTCAGCGGACCCATGAGATGCGGGACCCGTGGGAGTTCGTGGCCGAGCACCTGGCACAACTTCCCCTTCTGGACGAGGAAGCCGATGGCCCGGCCGTGCTCGTGGAGCGTGAGGACTATCGACTCTACGACCGGCTGGTGGCGTACTACGTGGTGCGCGGGCTCCCCGTGCCACTGGGCGCCGCCGAGTTCTACCGTGAGCTGCGCCTCCGGTTCTCCGAGCGCTCCGGGATGTTCTACCTCCCGGAGCAGGCCGCGGACTGCGATCGGAACCAGGCCCGGGCGCTGAGGGAGGCGGAGGCCCCGCTCGTGGATGAGAAGAGCGCCATCGTGTGGCTCCGGAGCCTGCTGCGCGGCGGCCCTCGAGAGCTCGCGGACATCGCCACCTACTATGAGCGGCGCCTGCAGGCCCGACGCGGCGAGGTCGTGCCGCCGCTTCCGCAGCTCCTTGCCGAGAGCTTCGCTTGCGACGAGCAGGGCAGATGGGCGCTCCCCGATGCACAGGGGGCGCAGGAGCTGGAAACTCGGCGTCGGGAGGCCCTGCTTCGGGAGTTCGAGGCCCTCGTAGCTCCGGGGCACAAGACGCCGTCAGCGGTGCGCTCCGAGGCCGTGCGCGCCGGCATGAGGGCCCTGTGGCAGGCCGGAAAGTATCGGGAGATTGTCGCCGCAGCCGAGCACCTGCCCGAGGCCCTGCTGCGCGAGGACCCCGAGCTTCTGATGTACACCGACAACGCGATGCATCGCTGCTGGGCCGAGAGGTAGTCAGACTGCCCGCCCCCGTTCCCCCTCAGCCGACGCCTGTGCCGAGGGGCGAGACGACCTCTTTGGTGCAGGTGTCGCCATGCGGCGGGGCGAACCTCGCCCACGTGTCTTGCCGCGGTATCGCGGCGGCTTCAGAAGACCCTCTGGGAGGAAACCCATACCATGAAGATTGCTATCATCCCCACCACCGGCGGCGGCGATCCCGACCGCGGCCTCGAGATCGCGGTAGAGCTGGGTGTGGACGGCGTACACATCGGCGCCTACGGCGGCCCGTGGGACCTGGAACACAAGACCTCGGCCGAGCGCGCGGAGATCCTCGCCCACATCAAGTCGTACAATCTGGAAGTGTCGGCCCTCATCGGCTGGGGCGGCAATGTGGACCTGGGCAAGGAAGAGAACCTGGCCGAGAATATCGCCTGGGGCAAGCGGCTCAATGAGACCGCGCTGGACATGGCCGGAGGCCTGTGGATGGCCCACGCCGGGATCGCCCCCGAGGATGAGGACACCCCGCAGTTCAAGCGTTTCCGTGACTCTCTGGCCGAGATCGCCGCCCACGGTGAGAGCATCGGAGCCACGCTGGCCCTGGAGACAGGACCCGAGCCGCCGCGGATCGTCAAGCGCCTGATGGATGACATCAATAGCACCTCTCTGCGGGTGAACTTCGACCCGGCCAATCTCCTGCTGTGGCCTCCGATCATCGCCAAGTCCCACGGCGTGGACTTCGACTTCGAGGCGGCGATGAAGGACTTCGATCCGGTGGAGGGGCTGCGCATTCTGGCGCCGTACGTGGTGCACTCCCACGGCAAGGACTCGGTACTACGGCAGGACGGGTCGGCCGAGGAGGTCCCGCTGGGCACGGGGATGACGAACTGGCCCCAGTTGCACGAGATCTTCAAGGAGCACGGTTACACGGGCTACTACGCCATCGAGCGCGAGTGCGGCGAGGATGCCATGGGCGATGTGAAGAAGGCCGTCGAGTTCCTGCGCAGTCTGGACTGAAAGTGCGGCCCAAGAGTCGGAATTCGCATGGGAGTGTCATTCTGAGAGCGTCCGCTCCCAGAGGGAGCAGCTCGAAGAATCTCCTGGCATTCAATGAGATTCTTCGCTATCTCGCTGCGCGATATTGAGGCTCAGAATGACATGAGCCGGGGCAGCGACTTTCCGGCGGGGCCTCTGGCCGGACAACCGCACATGCGGCTCACGGCTGCATCTCAAGGCCGATCCCGCCCTCTGGGCCAAGACGTAGACCGCCGGCGGGGTTGCAGCCGTCACGACAGATCCGAGGGTCGCCCCCTCAGGCGCCTGTATCGGCCGAGTGCGGCACACGCAGGCCGGGCTCCGGGCATGCCCCGGAGCCTGGCTCGATGTGCCGATGACCGCCCCCCAATCTCATGGAGGCCTAGCCATGCTCGCCAGCACTATGCTACCGGCCCTACTGGTCATCGCCACGGCCGCCTCGGCCCAGATCCCCGCGGAGGCACCCGCTGTGAACCCACTCACCGTCCGCGACTTTCTGCCCGCCAAGCCCATCGCCCGTGCCCTGCGCCCCTTACCGCTCGCGGCTATCGTGGGCAACGCGTCCCAGGAGACGGCGGAGGTGGTGGTGACGCTGTCACTCCCCGCGGGTGTGACGGTACAGGGTGAGGCCGCTACCCGGACCGTGACCCTCGAGCCCGCCGAGGAGGTCCGTGTGGAGTGGGAGATCGCGGCCGCCGAGCCTCGAGAGCACCGGCTCGCTGTCTCGGCCCGGGTTGGGGACGGCCAAGTCGCGGCCGCGGAACTGGACCTTCTGTTCCTCCCACCCGTGGACATTCAGAAGCTCGGCTACATCCCGGAGCCCGAGCCTGCCGAGTCGCCCCTCCTTGTCGGCGCCCACCACTGCCCCCTGTGGGAGGCCGACAAGCCCCAGATGTGGGCCAATATCATCAAACACCCGGAGCGCACACCGGCTCTGGGGTTCTACTCCCAGGAGAATCCGGAGGTCTCCGACTGGGAGACCAAGTGGGCCGTGGAGCACGGCATCGACTTCTTCATCTACTGCTGGTACCGCACCAGTCAAGGCGGGCCGGTGACCACCCAGTTCTCATCGGCCATCCATGACGCCCTGTTCAAGTCGCGATTCGTGGACAAGATGAAGTTCACCATCATGTGGGAGAACCAGAGTCGCGGCAGGGCCGGGGTCGCCGACGAGGCGGACCTGATGCAGAATCTTCTGCCCTTCTGGATGGACAACTACTTCACGCATCCCAGTTACCTCAAGGTCGACGGCAAGCCGGTGCTATTTGTGTACCGACCGGAGTTTCTCATCGAGGACCTCGGTGGAGAAGCCCAGGTGGTGGCGGCCTTCGACAAGATGCGCCAAGCCTGCAGGGATGCCGGCTTCTCGGGCCTCTACATCCTTGGCGAGTACCGCGGCCTGGATCCCAACCACCTGCAGCTCATGAAACGCCTGGGGTTGGACTACACCTTCGCCTACTGCTGGCATGTGCCCGACAGCCCCACGCCGCAGGTGGCCATCGACACCCAGATGCGATATATCGAAAAGACCCAGGAGCTCGGCGTCCTGCCCCAGGTAGTCACCGTGTCCCAGGCCTGGAGCGGCTGGAGCGACGAGGGGAGCATCTGGAAGATCCCGCCTCAAGACTTCGAGACGCTGCTTGTGCGGGCGCGAGATTTCGTCGCGACCCTGCCGGCCGAGGAGCTGGGCTCCCGCATGCTGCTTCTGGACAATTGGAACGAGTGGGGCGAGGGGCACTACATCGCCCCGTACCGCGAGTACGGATTTGGGTATCTCGATGCCGTGCGCAAGACCCTCACCTCAGCCCCCGACGCCCACACCGACCTGATTCCGGAAGACATCGGCATGGGCCCTTACGACACGGCCTACGTTCAGCATATGCAGCAGGATGAAGAGGCCCGCAGACTGATGGGGCAACGGGTCCTCAAGCCCGGAGCTCCGGAGGAAGGCCTCGTGGCCTGGTGGGCGTTCGATGAGGAACAAGACAGCCCGGCGGCCCTGGACTACTCCGGCCATCGGCTGGGCGGAGCGCTGCGGAACGCCCGGCGCGCCCAGGGCCTGGACGGCAGCGCCCTGCTTTGTGACGGCGGGGCCGTCTCCGTTGCGCCCCATCCCTCCCTCTCCCCTACCTCCGGCCTGAGCATCGAATGTTGGGTGAAGACCGACGTGGCCGGCCAGGGCAACAACTGGATCGTGAACCGCGTGTACTCCGGCGGCATCTCCACAGGCTACCGTCTGGGAGTGCTGGAGGGCAGGCCCTGCTTCGAGGTGCCGCTGACGGACTGGAGTCACCACCTGCAGGCCGAGGTGGATCTGCCCACCGGCAGATGGGTGCACCTGGCGGGCACTTTCGATGGTGAGCTCATGCGCATCTACGTGGATGGGAGGCTCAGCGGCACCATGGAGCGTCCGGGCCCGGTGAAGGCCAATGACTTCCGGCTCACCCTGGCGAGCTACGAGCCCGGGCACCAGGCCCACTTCCGCGGGTTGCTGGACGAGGTGAAGCTTTATTCGAGGCCACTGTCGGCGGAGGAAGTGGCGGCCCACCACGCGCTGCTGGCCCAACAGGCGTCAGAGAAGTAGCCCTGATTCGCGGAACGCCACCACACCGGGAACCCACTTCGGGGAGGAGCACATGCTGCGCATGCTCACAACTGCCGTGCTGATGGTGCCCGTACTCGCCGTCGGCGCCCCTGATGGGGCGGAGGCCATCAGCTACCTGGACAACGGGACGGTCCGCATCGGCATCAACCTGGAACTCGGAGGAGCGATCACATATCTCTCGCGGTCCGGCCTCGATGTGAACCTCATCAACAGCCATGACTGGGGACGACAGATTCAGATGTCCCACTACTGCGGTCCGGTGCCCTTCGCCCCCAACGGTAAGCAGCCCACGCCCACATGGGCCGGCCTGGGATGGAACCCGATCCAGTCCGGCGACTGCTTCGGCAACCGCTCCCGGGTCGTGGCGCACCGCAACGACGGCTCCGAGCTTTACGTGAAGTGCATCCCCATGCAGTGGCCGCTGGACAATGAGCCGGGTGAGTGTACGTTCGAGTGCTGGATCCGGCTGGAGGGCGGCATCGTTGACGTGCGCTCACGGATGGTGAACAACCGCAGCGACAAGACCCAGTACCCCGGCCGTGGCCAGGAGCTGCCGGCCATCTACACCAACGGCCCGTGGTACCGGCTGATAACCTACACCGGTGACCGGCCCTTCTC
>CAYRFY010000250.1:0-8956 GCA_964423635.1 uncultured Armatimonadia bacterium
TCTCCGCGGCCGTATCGCGGAGTAAGGGAGAGGGGGCAGGGGGGTGAGGCGCCGTGAGCCGTCGGACGCCCTCGCCGCCCTACTTGTCCAGCCCGATCTTGCAGTGCGACCCGTGCTGGGCGGCCTCGGCCTCTTCCGCCTTGTAGGTGCCCTGGCGCTTCATGAGCAGATCGAAGTTCACCTGATGCCCGTCGAACTCCGGGCCGTCCACGCAGGCGAACTTGGTCTCGCCACCCACCTCCACCCGGCAGCCGCCGCACATGCCCGTGCCGTCCACCATGATCGGGTTCAGACTCACCATTGTGGGGATCCCGTGCTCCCGGGTGAGGTTCGATACCGCCCGCATCATCGGTGTGGGCCCTACCGCCAGGACGAAGTCGATCTTGACGCCCTCGGCGAGGAGACCTCCCAGCACGTCCGTGACGAAGCCCTTGTGCCCGTAGGAACCGTCATCCGTGGCGACCTCCAGCCGCGAGCAGATCTGCCCCAGCTCCTGCTCCAGGATCACCAGGTCTTTCGTTCGCGCGCCGACGATGCCCACGATCTCATTGCCGGCTTCCTTCAGCGCGGCGGCGATGGGCAATACGGGGGCCGTGCCGTATCCGCCGCCCACCACGCAGCAGGTGCCGAAGTGCTCGATGTGCGTGGGCTTGCCCAGCGGCCCTGCAAGGTCCATCAAGGCGTCGCCCACTTCCATCTCAGCCAGCTCGCGAGTGGAATGCCCCACGGCCTGGAAGATGAGCGTGACGGTGCCCTCCTGAGGATCGGAATCCACGATGGTCAGGGGCACCCGCTCGCCACCCTCGTGCGTGCGCAGGATCACGAACTGCCCGGCCTTGCGCTTCCTGGCGATCTTCGGATGGCTGATCTTGTACCGATAGGTGTTGGCCGCGATCTCTTCCTTGAACACAATCTCGTTCATAGACACACCCTCATCCATTGGCGATGAAGCCCGATGGCGCGGCCACCGGACATGGCCGAACACAACAAGACCCGCAGGGCGCGGACACCCCCCAGGCGGATTGTACAAACGGCGCTCAAGCAGCGTCAAGGTCGGCCCGAGCCCGGGGCGACGCGGGCCAGCTTTCCACCTCTCAGCCCCCGACCCGCAGCCGCTCCGCGGTCCCTCCCACCGGCGAAGGCCCGTCCCTTGTTGTTCTTGGCATAGGGCCCCAGGGGTGCCGCGGTCGATGGCCGCCCCTATCGCATTCGCCACCCGCCGGCAAGCGGCCCACCGCCCCCCCCGTCAGTCGCTAACCGCCCCGAGCGGCTCCCCATCGGGCAAAGGAGGGCCCGCGATCTGGAGGCAAGCCTGCGAACGCAGCAGGAGCGGGGCGGCCGGGAGTGGAATAGCCTCTATCATACGCACACTCTCCGGGGGCCGGGTGAGCGTTCCGGTTCGCGGAGCAATTCGCCGGGCCGCGGCCGGTGACCTGCGGGGTGAGTCGGCGAGCTAGACAGTCGCGGGTCGCGAGTCAACGACGGGAACGGCTAACGGCGTCTACGGCAAAGGGTCCCGCAGGGCGGAAGCGTCAACGGGGGGCGAGGGCAGGGACGATAGCTGTGGGCCCTCGGGTCATGGCGCGCCGCCTGCCCGCTCGGCGGTGACGATCTCACCTCAGGGCGTCGAGGAGGAGGCAGTGAGATGGAGCTTTGGCAACGGTTCACACCCCGGGCACGCAGGGCGGTGCTGCGGGCACACAGCGAGGCGACACGCTGGTGCACACCGCTCGTGGGGCCCGAGCACCTGCTGATCGGGCTCCTGCACGTTGAGGACGGCAACGCGTACCGGCTTCTGACCGCGAGCGGCGCCGATCTGGATGCCCTGCTCGGCGAGTGCGAGCGGTACGTGCAGCAGCAGCAGGGCACGGAGGAGACGCCCAAGGAGCTGTTCTTCACCCCCTCCGCCCAGAGCGTCCTGCAGTCGGCCTACACCGAATCGCGAACCCAAGGCTCGCCACATCTGGGCACAGAGCACGTCCTGCTGGGCCTGCTTCGAGGGCAGGAGGGGTTCGTTGCGGAGCTCCTTGCGCGGCACAACGTCGACATACGAACGCTAAGGTCAATGGTGACGCAGATGACACAGGAAGAGACGCAGGCACAGGTTGTGGAGCCGGCCGCCCCCTCGCTGAGGGTCTTCATCTCGGCGGATATGGAAGGAATAAGCGGCATCTGCCGGTCGGGGATGACGGAGAGCGAGCACAGGGACTACGGCCGGGCCCGGGAGTTCATGACCGCCGATGTCAATGCCGCGGTGCAGGGGGCCTTTGACGCCGGAGCCACGGAGGTGTGGGTCAAGGACGCCCACGGCCCGGCGGACAACATCCTCATCGAGAAGCTGGACCCGCGCGCCCACCTGATCCAGGGCTGGACCGCCGGCTCACGGATGATGGAGGGCATTGACGACAGCTTTGATGCGGCGGTGCTGGTGGGCTACCACGCCCGGGCCATGACCCCCGATGGCGTCATCTCTCACACGATGCTGTTCAGAGTGCGAAAGCTCTGGTACAACGACGTAGAGGTGGGCGAGAGCGGCATCAGCGCCGCCCATGCCGGGCATTTCGGGGTGCCGCTGGTGTTCGTCTCGGGCTGCGAGGCGCTCAAGGGTGAGATCGCCCAGGTACTGGGCCCCGAGGTGGAGACGGTAGCCGTCAAACAGGCCTACACCCGGGAGTGCGCTCGGCTGTACCCGGTGGAGGCGTGCCGGGAGCAGATCCGCGCCGGGGTGGCGAGGGCGGTGGCGCGCCGGGACGAGATCCCCGCCTTCGTGCCGACGAGCCCGATCTCGTGCCGCATGGAGCTGGCCAAGGTGGAGCAGGCCGAGGCCGCGGCGCTGGTGCCCGGGGTGGAGATCATCCTGCCCGGAACCGTGGGCTTCACGGCGGCCAATGGCCTGGAGGCCGTGGATATCGTGGCCTTACTGTTGGAAGCCACCAGTGCGTAGTGTCGCCGCAGGCAAGAGGCCACAGGGGTAGGGACGGCCTGGGAATGGGTGGACGGGGGAAGCACGGCCGCGGATAGAGCGAGCAATGGCCAGGCGGCCCAACCTCACCTCTTCACGATCGTGCATCCGGCCGTCTCTCCCCTTACCGAGAGCTTCTCGCCGGGCGATACGACAAGACCCGCGGCCCGGTGTCACGTTGCTGGGCCCCAGAGGCTGTGGTATACTTCCGGTATCAGAGGACTGCGGATGGGGTCGAGCGTTGCGAAGCGGCCGGGGGCCGCTACAGGTGATTTTGACATGGCTTCCCAGTTGATCTACATCGATGGTCAGTTTTACCCCAAAGAGGAAGCAAAGGTGTCCGTTTTCGACCACGGGCTCCTCTACGGCGACGGCGTCTTCGAGGGTATCCGGGCGTACGGCGGCCGGGTCTTCCGGCTCAAGGAGCACGTTGGTCGGCTGTACTCCGGTGCGAAGACGATCATGCTGGATATCCCGCTGAGCCAGGAGGAGATGATCGCGGCGGTCTGCGAGTCTTTCCGCGTCAACGGGCTTTCCGACGGCTACTGCCGGCTGGTGGTCACTCGGGGCATCGGCGACCTCGGCCTGGACCCGCGGAAGTGCCCGGTCCCGACGGTGATCATCATCGCCGATCAGATCACTCTCTACCCTCCGGAGTACTATGACAACGGGCTGAATGTCATCACCTGCGCCACGCGGCGGGTCTCGCCCCAGGCGCTGGACCCGGCCCTCAAGCCGCTGAACTATCTGAACAACATCATGGCCAAGATCGAGACGACTCAGGCCGGGGTGCCCGAGGGCATCATGCTCAGTTCCGAGGGCTATGTGAGCGAGTGCACGGGCGACAACCTATTCTTGGTGGAAAAGGGCGAGTTGGTCACGCCGCCGTTGTACATCGGCAATCTGGCGGGGATCACGCGGCAGGCCATCATCGACGTGGCCCGGGAGCAGGGGATAGCGGTACATGAGGACCTGTTCCGGATGCACCGTGTCTATAACGCCGACGAGGTGTTCTTGACCGGCACCGCGGCGGAGGTGGTACCGGTAGTGAAGGTGGACGGCCGGTCCATCGGCGACGGCAGGCCGGGTCCGCTGACCGGGAAGCTGTGGAACCTGTTCACGGAGCTGACGGCCCACGATGGTGAGCCGATAGAAGGGTAAACTGCGGGTGTCGGTGGGTAAAATGACCTTAAGCCGGCGGCCTGAATGTCCCTTATAGTGAATGCGGACACAAGAAGATGCCGTTGGCATCGGCACGTCGGCTCCATGGACGCGGCCGTTCATCGTGCCCGGAGCCTGGAGGCGTGAAGCCGGCGCAGCGCCGGGCCGGGGCCTCGGCGCAACGAGGCGCGGGGCCGAGACGTATGTAGTGGCGTGAACTTCCTACGCCGGTCGCGCGTTCTATACCTATATGGGTAACGTGGTTGCAGTTATTCTGCACACCGGACACCCCCCTTGCGTGGGGGCTCGGGGGCAGTGGCAATAGGAGGACAATCCGTCCCATGGAATTGTGGCAGCGCTTTACGAGTCGCGCTCGCAGGGCAGTCCTATTGGCCCATTCCGAGGCGACCCGAACCCGCGTCCCGCTGATCGGCACGGAACACCTGTTGCTCGGCCTTTTGAGGCTGGGCGAGGGTGCCGCCATCGAGGTGCTCGGGCACCTGGGTGCCAATGTGGACCGACTGCGCGCCGACCTGGACCAACAGGTTGAATCCGGGCGGGGTTCTGAGCCCAATAACGAGTTGTTTTTCACCCCCGAGGCACAGAGTGCCCTGCAGTTGGCCTACACCGAGGCCCGCACCCTCGGGGACCCTTACATCGGGACCGAGCATATCCTCCTGGGGCTGCTCCGGCTGGGCAAGGGTCCGGCCTATCGTCTCCTGCGCAACTACGGCGCGGACGTGGGCCAGGTTCGGCACATCGTGGCGGACATGGCCAGTGCCCGGGCGGCCAGCCCCGCTCAGAAGCAGGCCGCCGAGCCTCAGGCCCCCAGCACGCCCAGCAAGAAGAGCAAGACTCCCAACCTGGATCACTACAGCCGCGATCTCACCCAGCTCGCCCGTGAGGGGCAACTCGACCCCGTTGTCGGCCGCGAGGCGGAGATGGAGCGGGTGATCCAGATTCTGTGCCGGCGGACCAAGAACAACGCCTGTCTCATCGGTGAGGCCGGTGTGGGCAAGACCGCCATCGCCGAGGGGCTGTCGCAGCGCATCGCCGACCGCGATGTGCCCGACCTGCTCCTGAACCGCCGTCTCGTCGCCCTGGACCTGGCAAGCCTCGTGGCCGGCACCAAGTACCGCGGCGAGTTCGAGGAGCGCATGAAGCGCGTGATGGAGGAGTTGCGCGCCGCCAACAACCAGGTGATCGTGTTCCTCGATGAGCTGCATACCATCGTCGGCACCGGCGCGGCGGAGGGTGCGATGGATGCCTCCAACATCCTCAAGCCCGCCCTGGCTCGCGGGGAGATGCAGTGCATCGGTGCCACCACGCTGGATGAGTACCGCAAGCACATCGAGAAGACGCCCTCCCTGGAGCGCCGGTTCCAGCCCGTCATGGTCGGCGAGCCCACTCGCGAGGAGTCGCTGGATATCCTCCACGGCATCCTCGAGCGCTACGCCGAGTTCCACGATGTGGTCTACGACGAGCAGGCCGTGGACGCGGCGGTGGACCTCTCGCTGCGCTACATCAGCGACCGCTCGCTGCCGGACAAGGCCATCGATCTGCTGGACGAGGCCGGGTCCCGCGTGAAGCTGCGCCGCCACAGCCAGCAATCGGCGGAGCGCAAGCTCTCCCGCTCGCTGGGCGATGTTCCGGCCGCGGTGGCGGAGGAGGACGTCGATACCTCCGATGGCGATCTGTTCGAGAGCACCACTCTCACCGGTATGGCCGGCGAGTGGCGCCCTCAGGCCGAGGAACTCCCCCACGTGTTCCGCGAGGACATCGCGGAGGTCGTCTCCATCTGGACGGGGATACCGGTCACCGCGCTGTCGGAAGAGGAGTCTCAGCGTCTGCTGCGCATGGAAGACGCGCTGCATGAGGACATCGTCGGTCAGCAAGACGCG
Source organism: uncultured Armatimonadia bacterium (assembly GCA_964423635.1). Lineage (GTDB taxonomy): Bacteria > Armatimonadota > Zipacnadia > Zipacnadales > JABUFB01 > CAYRFY01. The sequence continues at coordinate 6,025 of CAYRFY010000250.1, forward strand.
ATCAAGACGGTCTGCAAGGCGGTGCGCCGGGCCCGGGCGGGGATCAAGGACCCCAAGCGGCCGACGGGCTCGTTCATCTTCCTCGGGCCCACCGGTGTGGGCAAGACCTATCTCGCCCGCATCCTCGCCCGCTTCTTGTTCGGCGACGAGGACGCCCTGATCCGTATCGACATGTCCGAGTACATGGAGAAGTTCGCCGTCTCCCGGCTCATCGGGGCGCCTCCGGGCTACGTCGGTTACGAGGAGAGCGGCCAGCTCTCCGAGGCCGTTCGCCGCAGGCCCTACAGCGTGGTGCTGTTCGACGAGATCGAGAAGGCCCACCCTGAAGTCTTCCACATCCTGCTGCAGATCATGGAGGACGGGCGGCTCACCGACAGTCAGGGGCGAGTCTGATCTCCGAGGGGCGGACGATGGGCTTCTCGCAGGGCGAGCGCCCACACACCAGGGACGACGCTGGACGCGACTACGAGCGGATGAAGCAGAAGGTCGTGGACGAGCTGAAGAAGACCTTCAGCCCCGAGTTTCTCAACCGCCTCGATGACGCGGTGGTCTTCCACGCCCTGGGCGAGGAAGAGATCAGGCTCATCGTCGACCTGCAACTGCAGGACGTGAAGGCCAATCTTGCCGCCCGCGGCCTGAGCTTGACCGTCACCGACCCGGTCCGCGAGCTTCTCATCCGTGAGGGCTTCGATCCGTCCATGGGCGCCCGGCCCCTGCGCCGCGCGGTGCGCAATCGGATAGAGGACGCTCTGGCCGAGCATATCCTTGCAATGGGGGCTGAGGAGCACGGAGAGATCGTGGCCGACATGGACGACGAGGGCAATGTCACCTTCGAGTTCGTCCAGCCCACCGTGCCGTGCCAGGCCTAGACCGAAGTGCCGGTATGATACCAACGGGCGGCCCTCAGACGGCCGCCCGTTTCGCGTTCTGCAGCGCCGGTTCCGTGGGCAAAGCAGGCTCCCCCGGGCGCGGCGGCTCTCCGGCGGATGGCGGCGGACCCGGTCTTGCGACACCCCTTGACTCGGCACGCCCCGAGGACTAATGTGCAAGTAACTTGGTAACTAGAGTTGCCACAATCCCCCGGAGCTTCCCGGGCCCTGCTCGGATGGGAGTGGATGGGTTGATCTATTTCGACAATGCCGCGACGACCCGTGTCGACCCCGAGGTTCTCGGGGCGATGCTGCCGTTCTTGCAGGACGAATTCGGTAACCCCAGCAGCGTCTACCAGCTTGCGGCCCGTTCCCGGCTCGCCGTGGATGAGGCCAGGGAACAGGTAGCCCGGTACATCGGTGCCTCCGCCCGGGAGATCGTGTTCACCGGCTGTGGCTCTGAAGCCGACAACTACGCCATCAAGGGCACTGCGTGGGCCCTAGCTCACAAGGGCAAGCACATCATCACCTCGGCCATCGAGCACCACGCGGTGCTCGACACCTGTCTCGGACTGCAAAAGCAGGGCTTCGAAGTGACCGTGCTGCCTCCCGACAACCACGGTGTTATCCATCCCGAGCAGGTGGCCGAGGCGCTGCGCGAGGACACGATCTTGTGCACCATCATGCACTCCAACAACGAGGTGGGCACTCTGGAGCCGATCGCGCAGATCGGGGCGCTGTGCAGGGAGCGCGGTGTGGTGATGCACACCGATGCGGTACAGTCGCTGGGCAAGGTCGATCTCAACGTGGATGAGCTGAATGTGGACTTGCTGTCCATGTCGGCCCACAAGATCTACGGGCCCAAGGGCGTGGGAGCGCTCTACGTCCGCAAGGGCACCAGGCTTGTCCGACTCATCGACGGCGGCGGCCAGGAGCAGGGCAAGCGTGGGGGGACGGAGAATGTCTCGGGCATCGTGGGCATGGGTAAGGCGGCGGAGCTCCTGGCTAAGCGTGCCGCCACCGATAATCCGCGAATCCAGAGGCTGTGCCGCCGGGTGATCGACGGTATCCTGGAGCGTATCCCGCACACTCAGCTCACCGGCCATCCGGAGCAACGCCTTCTCAATATCGCCAGCTTCACCATCAACTATATCGAGGGCGAGGGGATGCTGCTGTCTTTGGACCTCTACGGCATCTGCGCCTCCAGCGGCTCGGCATGCACCTCCGGCTCGCTGGACCCCTCCCACGTCCTGCTGGCCATGGGCCGTTCACACGCCGTGAGCCACGGCTCGCTGCGCATCAGTCTTTCGCGGACGAACACCGACGCCGACGTGGACGCACTCCTGATGTCCCTGCCTGGCTTTGTAGAGCGGCTGCGTGACATGAGTCCGATGTGGGCAGACGCGCAGAAGAAGGGCGCCGTGTAATCGTCCGCCGTTCCTGGGAGCGCGGGCGTTTCTCCCGCATGCCGTTGGTCTTTGCCGTCTGCCGTGGCCGTCCGTCGTTCGTCCCGCCTTGTGGAACCGGGCTCCCCGGCCCTTATCCCTAGCCGTCCGCCGCATCGGCCGCATCCCAGACCCCAGACCCGCCACACCCACAACGGTGGTGCCATGCCATGTCAGATGAGCAGGCCCTGATGCAGGACATCCTCCGTCTCAAGCGCGAGCGCAATGCCGTCATCCTGTCCCACAACTACGAGCGCCCCGCGGTGCAGGACATCGGCGATTTCACCGGCGATTCACTGGGCCTCAGCCGCCAGGCGGCCGCCACCGGGGCTGAAGTGATCGTGTTCTGTGGCGTGCACTTCATGGCCCAGACCGCCAAGCTCCTGAGCCCGGACAAGACCGTGCTGCTGCCCGTGCTGGAGGCCGGCTGCCCCATGGCGGACATGATCAGCGCCGAGCAGCTTCGCCGGTTCAAAGCCGAGCACCCCGGAGCACCGGTGGTGGCATATGTCAACACCACCGCCGAGGTCAAGGCGGAGTCGGACATCTGCTGCACCTCGGCCAATGCCGTCGAGGTCGTGCGCTCCCTGGAGGCTTCCGAAGTCCTCTTCGTCCCCG
>CAYRFY010000250.1:8966-10657 GCA_964423635.1 uncultured Armatimonadia bacterium
GCCAGGCACGTGCCGGACAAGGAAGTCGTCCTGTACCAGGGCTTTTGCCCCACCCACGAACTCATCACGCCCGACATGGTCCTCGAGATCAAGCAGGCCCATCCCCAGGCCGTTGTCATGGCCCACCCGGAGTGCAATGAGGCCACACTTGACCTGGCGGATGCCGTCCGTTCCACCAGCGGGATGCTCCGCTACGCCGCGGAGAGCGAGGCTCAGGAGTTCATCGTGGTCACGGAGGTGGGGATCCTGCACCCGCTGCAGCAGCAGAACCCGGGCAAGCGGTTCTACCCGGTGCTGGCGGCCGTGTGCCCCAATATGAAGCTCACCACGCTGGAGAGTGTGAAGCGCGCGCTGCAGGAGAACATCCACCAGATCGAGATTGACCCGCAGATCGCTCAGAGGGCGCGGCAGGCGGTGCAAAGGATGGTGGAGATCGGGTAGAGACGCGCCGGGATTCATCCCGCACAGAGGCGTCACCTTGCGGACGCCGTCACACTTCGCCGCCCACGTGTATAGGGTGCAGGTGGAGGTGGCAACCATGAACTGTCCGCAATGCGGGTATGCGATGGGTCCGTTTGACGTGGAGTGTGAGCGCTGCAAGAGAATGGCCGCCCTCAAACCGGCAGAACCACGGGCGCAGGAGACAGCTCCCGTGGCACCGGCGCAGGTCCCCGTTGTACCGATTCGGTCTCCGGTAGCACCTGAAAGGCCGCAGACGAAGAGTGGTCATCCACTGTCCGCCGGGGGGATCCTCCTCGGCTGTCTCGGCGCGCTGATCCTCGGCGTGGTCATGCTGGTCGCCCTGTGCGATACCCCAGTCCCCACCTCGGTGCCAAACGTACCCTCGCCGGGCTTTGTAGCGACCGCGCACAGCGGCCCGAGCCTCGCGGACTTCCAGGCGATCGAAGCGGGCATGAGCCGAGCCCAGGTGGAGAGCATCCTGGGGTCGGGGGAGCTGCTGTCGCAGGTGAGCCTTCCGGGAGTGGGTACCTCGGAGATGTATCAGTGGATGGGGAGCGGCGACCTGGGGGCGAACATGAACGTGTCGTTTCAGGACGGGTGCGTGGTGAGCAAAGCACAGTTCGGGCTGCGCTGATGGCCGGCGGCAGGGGCGCCGCAATCACCTCCTTGTGTCCCCAAGAACAGCAAACGGGGCCGGAGGGGTGCCCCCCGGCCCCGTGACTTGTGGCTTCGTGGACTGGCGCAGCTCCGCCAAAAACCGACGAGTACGTCACCGAGGTTCGCCTCGGGTCGGTGCCACGGCCAGGCGGCGATCCCGCAAGGAAGGCGGGATCGCCGAGTCGGGCTGGAAACTCAGATTATGCATGAACGCACTGGAGCCAGATTGAGCCACAGTCGCGCGCGGAATGATGGCTCGCGTTCGGCGGGATCGTCTCCCCCGGCCCGTCTCCGCCGTTTGGCGGAGTAAGGGGCCAGCGGAGAGGAGCCGTTGACCGTGCTCCCTCCCCGCCTGCGGGGAGGGCCGGGGTGGGGTCCCGGCCGTTGCGCACCGCCGGCCCTACGGCGCCCCCCTCAATCCCCCCGCAGGCGGGGGGAGGCACGACCCAGCGCCTCGCCAGAAGCATAAGCGGGGCATGTGCCGACATGAGTAGCCACCCTGCCGGAACCTGCATACTCTGAGTGGAAAGCCCGGCCTACGGGGTCGCCAACGGCCGGGTTGCAGCTCCGGA
>CAYRFY010000251.1:0-10656 GCA_964423635.1 uncultured Armatimonadia bacterium
CGGAGAACACCTGAGAACGGCAGGGAGAGACGCACACCCAACGTCAGACCACGGAGACACAGAGAGCACGGAGTTCCACGGAGAACGGCGAGGAAAGGCGAACGACCCAACACAGAGATACAGAGAACGGCGGAGAACGGCGAGAGGAGGCGAACGGCTGGGCACGGAGAACGGCGAGGGGAGGGGTGGATGCAGGGCCGTGCTCGCCCCTCCCCGTGGACGACGTGGAGCGGTCGAGCGCCCCTACTGCCTGACCAGGAGCAGGTAATCCAGCGCAAGACCATCGCCCAGGTTCGCCATGCGCAGTGTGTGCTCGCCGACGGTGAGATGCACCGTAGCTTCCCCACCGGCGGAGTAGTAGGCCCAGTCGTCCCGCTCTGTGCAGAAGCCCCCGCTGGCGGGGATCGCCATGTCGTCGAAGGCCTGCCCCGGCGAGACGCCGTCGATGGTCAGGCAGCGCCGGGTGTTCTCCGAGTCGGTGGCGTAGCGCAGATAGATGCGGTAGTCTCCCTCAATGTCGACGGGCACCGCCCATTGCAGCCAGTGGCCGAGGGTCTCGTGCCAGTAGGTGATCATCCGCCCACTATTGCCGATACGATCGTAGACCTTCACCTCCGCCAGGCCCTGGTCGGAAAAGTCCTCGGCCTCGATCTGGATAAGCCGGTCCGCGGCGATGCCCGCCAGCTCCGGCGGCGGGGTCGAGAGGGTGTGCGTGGCTGTGGACCGATGGCCCCGCCGGTCGGTGACCGTCACCCGTACAACCTGCGCCCCGCCGGTGACGAAGCGATGCGTCACCTGCTCGCCCTCGTCCCGGGTTCCGTCCGGGAACTCCCAGGCGATGGTTTCCACATCGCCTTCGAGATCGGAGACGACCGCCCGGAGGGTTACCTCGCTCTCGCCGGGAGCAAGGGCGCGGGGCCCCTCCACCCGCACCCGGGGCCGGGAGGGGTCAAAGGGCTGCGCGGGGTAGAACGCCACGTAGGGCTGCATCCCGCTGAGGCGCACCTGCGCGAGGCCCTCACCGGCGAGGCTGAGCCGTAGCGGCCCGCCGTCGGACGCCTCGTGGCGCAGTGTGATGACCTCGCCCGCCGCCCCCTCGGCCCGGTCGACTACCTCCTCCCCACTGCGCAGCTCGGCTGTGACCGCGCCCTCCGCCTTGACCCTCACCGTCTGCCGCGGCGCCCCTGAGGCCGGGAGGAGATTCAGCAGGCCGGGAAGCCTCCCCAGGCGCAGGGAGAAGGGAGACGTGACGGTCAGGGAGCACTCCGGCAGCTCCGTGAGCGGGAGCCACGGCTCGCCCAGGGCCCGAACCTGCACCGAGTACAGCCCCGGCGGCGCCTCACGAAGCACGAGGCTTCCGGCGGAGTCGCAGTCCACCCGCTCTCCCGTGGGCAGCGTCACCGTGGCCGCACCGGTCAGGTCGGAGGGCTCGGTGCTCAGGCGGCAGAGGCGGAAGTCAAAAGGGCGGTCATCGTCTTTCACCAAATAGAGCGCCGCCTGCTTTTCGCCGTCGAGGCCCAGGCCCTCGCGGCGGAGCAGGTCCATATTGTAGATGATATGGTGGGTCCAGCGCAGATGGGCGATGGAGCCGATGCCGCCGTCGAAGGCCGCCCTCATGGCCCGCATGGCGATCTGTCCATAGTGCGGGTCTCCGCCCAGGCGGTAGGCGAAGAAGAGGACCTCGGCGGTCATGTCGTTGTTGGCGATGTAGCCCTTCATCTCGGGGCACGAGGTGTAGCGGAAGCCATCCACCTCCGGCACCCACAGTTCGGCCACAGCCTGCCTGGCGCCGCCGATGACGGCCTGGGCCACCCGGGGGTCGGGCACCTCGTTGTAGAACTCCTCCAGCCCATTGGCCAGCACTCCCAGCATGAAGTTGGCCTCGCCGCGGTGCCGGGGCATGCAGTGGCAGTGGCCTGGCACCATCTGGCGGTGCCAGCCGCCTCCGGGGGTCTGCCGCTCCAGGGTACGCTCCACGATGATGCGGGCGGCGTTGAGATAGTACGGGTCGCCGGTGGCCCGGAAGGCGGCGACGGTCAGGAGCAGGTGCCAGCCGTTGTCGCGGCAGTTGGAGTAGTCGTAGTTGTTCAGGTACGCCCCTCCGTAATAGTCGGCGACGGCGGCGGCGTTCCTGGCCGAGGTGGGATCCCCGCTCAGGGCGTACCAGTCGTAGAAGCCCTCGGTCCAGGTGTGACTGGGGGTGAAACCGCCGCCGGGGATGCCTTCGCCCTCGTACTGCTCGGTGAAGTACCCGCCCACGTGGCCCATGGAGTGAATCCACTCGCCCCCCGCGCGCGGGCCGTAGTGGCAGGTATCCACATCGATGGCGTGCCGGGCCGCCTTCTCGCCCAGGAAGTACCACCGGCGGTCGGCGGTGCGGGCAAACTGCATCAAGAAGGCGTGGTGGTGGTCGTATTCCCCGTTGGCCCAGTTCACCCGACGCTCCCCGAACTGGTCGCCATAGTTCAGCATCCCGTAGCCGCGACTGCTGTCCTGGTGCCGGGTGTAGTTATCGAACACCTTCTCGCAGACTTCCTCGTACTCGGGGAAGCGCCCGGCCGTGGCGGGCAGCACCTCGCCGAAGACCTTCGTAGTGCAGTACCGCTCCGGGGTGCAGGCGGCGATGAGGGGTTCCCGGAACACCTCGGCCGTCCGTCGCGCCGTCTCGTCGATGCGGCCGGGGTGGAAGTAGAGCATCAGTTCGTGCTGCTTCTGCATCCCGCGCTTGAGCTTGTACTTCCCGTCCATCAGATAGTAGTACAGCTTGATCTCGTCCAGCTTGCTGCAGTCGTCGTACGTCCCCTCCGGGAAGTCGGGGCACAGGTCCACGATGAGCTCATTGTCGGCGACGCGAAAGCCCTTGGGGTAGAGCTGCCAGAAGTCCCGGACCGCTACGGTGAGACCGAAGTCCTCGTTGGAGACGTCGATCCAGCCGTGGGCCTCCTGCTCGGGGTACGGATCGATGCTGTAGCTGTCATCGTGAAGCTGCATCAGGCTCAGGGGCTCGCGGCCGCTGAACTCCTGGCCCCTGCCCATGCCCACCGTCCAGGTCCAGTCCCTGCCGCGATCCAGCGGAATATGGAGCCCGAATTGCTCCAGGGTGGTGAACTCGGGGCCCTCGTGGTCGACGCCGAAGGTGGTGTAGGCCCGGACGAAGGGCGAGCCGGCGTAGAACTCGAAGCGGCCTGCGTAGGCGAAGTGAGGCTCACCGCCCTCGCTGAGGTGGTGGCCGGTGACCTTGACCACCGTGCGTACGGGCCCGGCCTCTTCGATCTGGATGCTCTCCGGAGGATTGTTGGTGCTGTACGGATCGCCGGGCTCCCGGTAGAGCTGGACGCCCATGAGCTGCTCCGGAGCCAGCGCCTCGTTCTGGCCGAAGGCGCCGTCGCCGTCGGCGTCGATCCAGACCTGACTGGGGAAGCCGGACTGTCGGCGGTCAAACCGCACCCGCAGAGGGCCCGTGTCGATCTGGAGGAGGTCGCCATCCCAGGTATGGCGCAGGGGTGAGGCGCTCTGCTTCGCGGACACCTCGGAGCCGTACTCCAGGGTGTAGGTTGCGGTGGTGGAGCCCGCGACGTCGGCCATGAAGCTCACCAGGAGCCATTTGATGCTGCCATCCAGCCAGCGGGCGCCGACCCTGGTCTGCAGCGGCACCTCGGCGCCGTCGGGAGCCAGCAGGCGCACGTGGCTCGGGTCACCCAGCTCGCCGGTGGAAAAGGGCACCCCAGAGCTGACCGGAAAGGCCGCGATCGGGGAGGAGTACGGGTTCTCGACACTCAAGGTGAGGCGCCCCCGCGTCGCGGTTCCTGCAAAGGGCCGAGGCGCTTCGAAGATGAAGCTCTGGCTCTCACTCTGGAGCACCGAGCCGTCCGGTCTGGGGGCGAGGATGGTGAAGCGGTAGTTCTGACCGGGCTGCAGGTCGGTGAGGTGGAGGCGGTGGTTGGCCACCGGCGACTCCTCGGTGACCTCTCTCAGCGGGCCGCCCTCCGGGCCGTATTCCACGGTGCAGGCGGCCGGCCAGGTGGTGATCCAGGTGATGCGCGCCAGCTCGACACCGTCGATGCTTGCGAAGCCGGCCTCCACCCGGGACAGCTCGAACCTCCGGCCACGGACGGGGGGCTCCTTGGCCAGGAGCAGGATGTCCTCGGTGATGTGGCTGCCCTCACCCCCCACTCGAACCGACAACTTCTCGCCCCCCTTGAAGGTCACCGGACTGCTGAGGAAATGAATGCGCTGTCGGCGGTCGTTCTCGTTGGCCACGAAACGCCCCAGGCGCCTGCCGTCCACGGAAAGCTCGTAGGCTTCACTGCCGCCGCCATCATAGACCACCACCGCCGGGTAGAAGGTGCCGGCCCGGGGCACTGTGACGGTGATCCTGCCCGAGCCGCCCATCACCGCGGGCCAGCGGTACTCGGCGTCGTAATACTTGAGGCCCTCAAGCTCGGCGGTGACCGGCGAGATCACCACATTGTCGGGGTCCGCCTGCAACTGCCAGATCAGATCGAGGCCCTCGGTGACACGGAAGTTCTCGTCCCCAGTGACGTCGTCCAGGCCAACCACCCTCTCTCGCTGCGAGTTGGCAGGCCCCCGGGCCTGCTGCCAGCCGGTATTGTCGGCGCTCTCATGGGGATCGGCGATCTCGGAAAGCACGGTGTAGCGGAAGACGGAGGCGCCGTCCTCCTGGGCGATTTGACAGTCGAAGCAGATGTACAGGATGCCGTCGTGGATGGCGATGCGCGGAGACCTCGCAGGCACGGTGGTGCCATCGGGAGAGAAGGCGGTGACGCCGGGGCCGCCTCGTGTGTGGGCGAGCATGAACTCGCAGCCCATGCCCTGCCGTCCGGTGCTCGGGTCGTTGTCCGTATCGATGTAGAGAATCAGGCTTGAGTCCTCAAAGCTGTAGGGCTCGGCGAAGCGGATGGCCCACAGCCAGCGGTCCCTGGCCACATTGCCGAAGTCCACTCCCACCACATCCAGCTCTCGCCGTTCGGTGAGCGTGGCCGGAAAGCGCCCCACATCGTGAAGCTGCTCGGCGAAGCCCGGGGAGGTACCGAGCACATCTTCCACAGCCACGGGCAGAACGTCCCCGTCGTCTTGGGCCAGGCAGGGCAGGCAGAGAAGGGTCGCTATGAGAGCGAGAGCGGGTAGCAGTCGCATGATTGGCCTCCACGGTGGGCGCATGGTCACCGGGGAAAGTGGGCCCGGGTGGTACCGGGAGAGTCCTTCCCGCCGAAGCAGTGGAGGACCTCTGGAGCGAAGGTAACGAACGGCCCCACGCCACAGGTGGCAAGCCTGGTGGAGGCGAATACTCTGATGGGTTCGGTCTCGGCCCCCGTCTTGTCTCTTGGTGGAGGATTGTCGCAATGGTCCCCGGTTTGCTTCTGTTTACGCTCTTGAATCTGTTCGCGGGACCGTGTGCGACCGCGCCGGCTGTGCTGTACGTCTCGCCCGATGGCGATGACACCTGGACGGGCCGGCTCAGCACGCCAAGAGGCGATCTCACCGACGGGCCGCTGGCCAGCATCGAGGGCGCCAGGAACGCCCTGCGGCGGCTGGGTGGCGTGGAGGCCGTCGTCTACCTGCGCACAGGCACCTACCGCCTGCGCCGGCCCTTCCGTCTGACCGTGGATGACAACGGCCGAGGTGGCGCCGCCGTCACCTACGCGGCCTACCCCGGCGAGAGACCGGTGCTCAGCGGCGGACGCCGCATCGGCCGCTGGCGCCGGGGTGAAGATGGCGTGTGGAGGGCCCGGATCCCCTCCGTCGCCAACGGTCGCTGGCGCTTCAACCAGCTCTTCGTCAACGGTCGGCGCCGCACCCGCGCCAGAACACCCAACGAGGGGTACCTGTATACGGCCGGTCCCGCCCCGGGTGCCCTGGACCCCTCCACCGGTCAGAGCAGCGAGGTGGGCAACAGCTCGTTTCGCTATGCCAACGAAGACCTCCGTAACTGGGACAACCTCAATGACATCTGTGTGGTGGTGTACCACTCGTGGGAGACCTCGCGCCACCGCATCGCGTCGGTGGACGAGGCCCGGAGCATCGTGCACTTCACCGGCAAGGCCGTGTGGCCGTTCGAGCGCTGGGGCCCCCGGCAGAGGTACTATGTGGAGAACCTCCCGGAAGCACTGGATCAGCCGGGGGAGTGGGTCCTGGACACTGCAAGCGGTGTACTGAGCTACCTGCCGCTTCCGGGGGAGGACATGCGCACCGCCGAGGTGGTAGCCCCGCGGCTCACCTCACTGGTCGAGATCGCCGGCGATGCCGCGGTCGGGCTGCCCGTCCAGAACATCACCTTCCGCGGCCTCACCTTCAGCCATCAGGACTGGGTCCTGGAGCCGGAGGGGCACAGCGACCACCAGGCTTCAAGTGGCGTGCCCGCCGCCATCACGCTCAATGGGGCACTCAACTGCGCTTTCGAGGATTGCGAGGTCTGCCACGTGGGTGGCTACGCCCTGTGGCTGCGACGCGGCTGCACGGGCTGTCGGGTGCAGCGGTGCCGCATCCGGGACATCGGCACCGGCGGCATCCGCATCGGCGAAACATCGATGGCCAGGATCGATGCCGAGGAGTCAAAGGCGAACCTGATCGACAACAACCACATCTTCGACACCGGCCACGTCTACGCGGGCGGCGTGGGGATCTGGGTCTCTCAAAGCAGCGGCAACCGCCTCAGCCACAACGACATCCACGATACCACCTACTCCGGCATGTCGCTGGGCTGGAGCTGGTCGGACGGCGACAATCGCTGTCACAGCAACCTTGTGGAGCGCAATCACGTACACCATGTGATGAACCGCCATCTCAACGACGGCGGGGCGATCTATACCCTGGGTGACTCGCCCGGCAGCATCCTGCGCGGCAACGTCCTGCACGACGTCTGGCCCTACAGCGGCCTGGGCTGGGGTATCTATCTGGACGCCACGTCCAGCGGGTTCGCGATCGAGGACAATGTCGTGTACAACTGCCTCACCGGCGGGATCATGTATAACAACGGCGGGCACCAGAACACGATCTCAAACAACGTGTTCGCTTTCACAGCTCAGCAGGCACTCTGGCCGTACTGGGAGCGGCGCCCCAATGCGTTTTCCCACAACATCGTCTACCTCACCCAGGGGACGCTGTTCATACCGATGGCCCAGAACTCATTGCAGGCCCGCATCGCGGCCGGTGACCCACTGGGCGAATGGGACCACAATCTGTACTGGAACCCGAAGGACCCGGAGATACTGTTCTTCGACGAGGATCTCGCGCAGTGGCACAAGACGGGGCTGGATCTGCATTCCGTCATCGCCGACCCGCAGTTCCTCGACCCGGAGGACTACGACTTCCGTTTCGGCCCCGATTCGCCGGCGGCCAGGCTGGGGATCCGCAGCCTCGACACCTCCGGCGTAGGGCTCTACGGCGACCCGGAGTGGGTCGCCGAGCCGGGGCGCTACGCCCATGCACCCACAGTGCTCCCGCCGGCTCCCCTGCCCCCGGGTCCGGTGGCGGTGGACGATGGATTCGAGGACACCGCCGTGGGAGAGCGGCCGCGGGGAGCCACGGTGAGCGGTGAGGAGCGGGGCGCCTCGATCCGCGTCAGCGACAAGCGGGCCGCGGCGGGATCGCGGAGCCTTGAGTTCGTGGACGCCGCAGGGCTGCAGCAGCCGTGGCAGCCACACATGTACTATACGCCGGGGTTCCGTAAGGGCGAGGTCTGTCAGAGCTTCGATATCTATCTGATGCCCGGCGCGACGCTGTTCACCGAATGGCGCGACGGCGGCGAGACTCCCGGCCGCACCGGCCCGAGCATCAGCTTCGAGCCCGACGGGGGGCTCAGGGCGGGAAGCCGGCTACTCTGCGTCCTGCCTCACGAGCGCTGGATACATGTGGAGATTCGGGCGGAACTTGGGGGGGGCGCAAAGCGGCGGTTCAGTGTAACGATCACGCCGCCGGACGGCCCCCAGAGGCGTTTTGGGAACCTGCCGATCAGCGGGGAAGGTTTCAAGAGTCTGAACTGGCTGGGTATGGTGAGCATGGCCACCGTTCCGGCTCAGTTCTACGTGGACAACGTGAGGATCGCGCCGGTGGGTGGGGACCGACATTAGGTCATCCGTGCCCGAGCGCAGGCGAGCTTTCCGGCGTCCTGCCCGGGTCAAGCCTATGAGGAGGGAGACCGCATGAGAGCTGACAAGCGCATGGCAGGCCCTGAGGAGCGGACATCGGCCAGGTTGTTGGGAGCGTTGTTGCTTGTCCTGCTGGTGCCGCTGGCGTCCTGCCAGACACCATCGGCGCAGGCTCCGGTTCAGGCCGGAACGGCGGGTGAGGCACCCAAGCCCGGCGAGGGACCGGCGGCGGACAAGGACCTTGCGAAGGAGCCGCAGCCGGAGGACTTCGCCGCCCCGGAGGCAAGAGACAAGGACAAGGAGCCGCCCAAGGAGGCCACGCCGCTACCCGCGGGGGTGGGCGACACCGTCTTCTCCGACGACTTCGCCGCCGCCACGCTGGATGAGGCCAAGTGGGTCCACACCGTGCAAAACGACTTCGAGAAGGAGATCGCGGCTCCCAAGGACGGTCGGCTTCAGTTGGCCGCCTCCAGTGTGGGCACCGACGACAAGACCGTCAAGTTCCACGGAGTGCGAACCAGAGACGCGGTCGTGGACATGGCCAAAGGGACCCAGATCAACTACGAGGTCGATTGGAGCAAGCAGTGCAACGGCTGCTACATGACCACCGGGATCTGGATCTGCCCCACGGAGCAGGACAATCCGCGGGACGCCAAGGACAGCATCGAGTTCAACTACATCGGTGTGCCGCCGGGCAAGACCGCTCGCGGCTGGGTGACGGCCACGACCGGCGGCATCAACCGTCGGCTCATGACCGAGGGCTGGCCCAACGAGAAGACAGGCCGCGAGATCGGGCTGCAGAAGATCACCATCAAGGTGAATAGGGACAACCTCGTCATCACCGAGAACGACAAGGTGATCCTTGAGGTCAAAGACCTCGGCGCCAAGTTCGACAAGGGCTACCTCTATCTGCAGCACTCGACCCACAGCAACTACCGGCTGCGCTCGGTGTTCTTCGACAACGTGGTGGTGAAGGCACTCAAGGCAGGCTAGACCGGCGCCACCGTGCCGGATGCCCCTCAGCCCAGACCCATAGCGCCCGCGCCAAGCATGGCGCGCGCGCTATGGGTTCCGATGGCGTCCGGGCCTGACGACCACGGGCCGGACGACAAGACCCAGCGCTCCGGTGGCGGCCTGAGCTACCCCGTGGCCCGTCCGTGCCCCGCCGCCCGGAGCGCGGCATCCGCCACCCGCAGCACGTTGCCGCCGATGATCTTGCGGATTTCCTCATCCGTGTAGCCCCTCTGCACGAGACCCACCGTGTACAGTGGCCAGTTGGTCCAGGCCAGACTCTGGTGCATCTCGGGCTTCTGCCAGTCGGCGCAAAACAGCGCGTCATCGGGCTGCCAGAAGCTGCGCCACGGCGTGCGCGAGCGCTTCCGCGCCGGCAGTCTCCGAGACTCCTCGGCGTAGCGCGAAGAGGTGTAGGCCACATCTGTACCGATGGCCACGCGATCGACGCCGAAGTTCCGGGCGACGTGGTCGATGTGGTCCAGCAGGGCTCTGATGTCCCCGGTGCGCCCGAGGAAGGCCGGAACGCAACAGATGCCGATGTAGCCCCCGGTATCGCAGATGGCGCGGATCACCTCGTCCGGCTTGCAGCGGTGGTGATTGTTGATAGCCACACAGCCGGAGTGACTGGCGACCATGGGCACGGTGGAGAGCTGCGCCGCCTCCAGGCTCGTCTGCCACCCGGAATGGGCGGTGTCCACGATCACTCCCACGCGGTTCATCTCCGCGACCACGGCCCGCCCGTAGTCGCTGAGCCCGGCGTTCGCCGGCTCGGCGCAGCCGTCGCCAATCATGTTCCTGCGGTTGTACGTCAGGTGCATCATGCGGATCCCGAGCTGGAAGAAGATGCGAATCAGGCCCAGCTCTTCCTCCACCGTTACCCACTGCTGGGGCTGGGCCACGCCGTTGGCCGTGAAGTAAAGCGCCCTGCGCCCCTCCGCTTTGGCGGCGACGATATCCTGCGGCACTACGGCCTTGCGGATGAAGTCGGACATGAAGTCCGTGACGTAGGTGAAGCGCGCCAGGCGCTTCATCATCCGCACCGGGTCCTGGCCCTCCTCTCCGGCATTCTGGAAGATGCAGTCCACCCCCGCCTGCTCCCAGGCCCACTGGAACTCCGCACGCTCCGCCTCATCGCGGGCCATGCGGGTCATGGTCATCTCCTCGCTGAGGTCCTGTATCTCCAGGTCCGAGGCGCCGGCCTCCATCTCGGCGCCCAGCGCCTCACCGTCGATGGCGGCGCGCGGCGAAAAGCCGTAGGAGTCGAAGACAACGGCTTGCTCATGTAGCTTCAGGCCGCGGTCCAGCTCGGCCTTCGTGGGGTTCAGATGGCTCAACGCCACGTCTCGGGCTGCCTGTACGGAGTCGTTCATTGAAGCTCACCTCGCAGGAGGGTCATAGTCCGCCAGGAGTATGCTGCAGGGGATGTTGGGCGTAGCCGTCGAATCTACCTCTATAGCTCACATTATGCATGAACGCACCGGGGCCGCATTTCGCCATTCCCGCGTCGGGAACGGTCGAAGTACTGCCGTTCTCC
>CAYRFY010000252.1:0-10631 GCA_964423635.1 uncultured Armatimonadia bacterium
CGGTTCATGGGGGGAGTGTTCCGCAAGATCGCCGGGGCGATGCTGGGTCTGCGGGTCTCGGATGTGACCTGCGGGTTCAAGGCCATGACCGGTGAGGCCGCCGACGGACTGTTCTCGGTGCAGTGCGAGCACGGCTGGGCCTTCGACGCCGAGCTGATCTACGTGGCGCGCAAGTGGGGCCTGCGGCTGTGCGAGGTGCCGGTGAGGTGGAGCGACTCGGGGCAGACGACGGTCAGACCGTTTCGAGCGGCATGGGAGTCGTGGCAGGAGCTGGTGCGCATTCGCAGCCGGGATAGGAGGGGGCAGTATGCGGCAGTCTCCGCGGCCGGCGAGAGTTGATCTGCTCTGCCTGGGCCTGCTCGCCGTCCTGTCCATCGGGTTCCTGTGGCGCTGCACCCTGGGCGGGCGGGTGATGCTCCCTGCCGACCTGCTGCTGATCATGGAGCCGTGGAAGCACCACAGCTATCAATTCCCGGAGTTCCGGCGGGTGGGCAACCCGATCCTGGACGCGGTGCAGCAGTTCTACCCGTGGCGCAAGTTCGCCGGCGAGAACCTGCGCGCCGGGCACATCCCACTGTGGAACCCCCACGAGCTATGCGGGAACCCCTTCATGGGCAATAACCAGTCGGCCGTGGCCTACCCGGAGACCTGGCTGCATGCGCTCATGCCCCCGGAACGGGCGCTGGGCTGGGCCACGGCGCTCTACTTCCTGCTCAGCGGCGGGCTGATGTACTGGTTCCTGCGGCTGCTCGACCTGCGGCGGGCGGCCTGTCTGCTGGGGGCTATCGCCTTCATGTTCAACGGCTTTGTGGTGGGATGGCTGTGCTTCCCCAGCTTCCGATCGGTCCCCGGATGGCTTCCGGGGATGCTCGGGGGCTACGAGCTGGTCATGCAGGGACGGCGGGCGCGGGGGCTGGCGATCGCGGGACTGTGCACGGGGATGCAGTTCCTGGCGGGCAATCTGCACATATCCCTGTACGTTTTGATGATGTTCTCCGCCTACGCCCTGGCCCGGGCGCTGGGGCTCATCGGCGGCGGCGAGCACGAGGAGCACGGCGAGAGGCTTACGGAGCGGCGCGCCCTGCGGCGGGGCGTGCTGGCCGCCGTCGGGGTGCTTATCCTCGGCGGCATGCTGGCCTGCGGGCAGCTCTTGCCGACCCTCGAGCTGGTGGGGATGAGCAGCCGGGCCGCCGGCGGCAGCTATGGCGAGCTGCTATACAACGCCTTGCCCCTACCCGTCTTGTTGACCGCCCTGATGCCGGATGTACTGGGCAACCCGGTGGACTACAACGACTGGGGCGCGACCCTGGGGAAGGTCTACCGCGCCTACACCGAGCGCGCGCTGTATGTGGGCGTCCTGCCGGTGCTCTTGCTTCCGGCGGCCTTCATCGGGCGTCGCCGCCAGGCCTGGTTCTGGCTGGCCGTGATCGCCGTGGGGGGCCTGCTGGCCCTGGGAACGCACCTCAATGCCCTGCTGTACTATCTGGTGCCCGCCTTCAAGTCCCTCACCGGCATTGGGCGCGCCGTGGTGATGGTCTCCACGGGATTCGCCGTGGGCGGCGCACTGGGTCTGCACTGTCTGCTGGAGCTGGCCGCCTCCCACAGGGACAGGGTGCTGCGCTATCTGTCGGTGGCGGTTCCCGCTCTGGGCGCGATCGGCCTGGCCGGTGGGTTGTGGGCGTGGCTGTATACGGGGCAGTTCGAGGACCAGATCCCCGGTGTGGGAGCCTACACGCTTCTGCAGCTCCTGCGGTTTGGTATCCTGCTGGCTGTGGGCGGGGCAGGACTGTGGCTGCTCACGAGAAGACAGGCAGTGGGCGTGGCCATCGTGCTGGCCTGCCTGGTGGCCGACATGTACCTGTTCGTCGACAAGTTCAGCCCCGCCGAGCGCCCGGAGTACCTGCAGGTGCACTCGGCGGCGGTGGAGCGCATGCGCAGTGCCCCCGAGGGCGGCCGCATGCTGTCGCTGGGCAAGGACCCGATCCACCGCATGGCTCCCAACACGCCCATGATCGTGGGACTGCAGGACATCCAGGGCTCCGACTCGCTGGAGGTCGGAAGGTACCGCAGGCTGCTGCGGGCGCTGTGCCAGGAGGATGCCGACTTCCCTCAGCCGGACCCTTCGCTCCCCGCCATCGACCTGCTGGGAGTGCGATACGTGCACTCCTCCCGGCCTCTTGAGGGGATTGACAAGCTGGCGCCGGTCTCGGCGGCGGAAGGGTACCTGTACGAGAACTTGCAGGCCTTGCCCCGGGCCTTCAGTCCGGAACGATGGGAGCCGGGAGGCGAGAGTGATCTGCAGCGGGTGGCCGCCGTGGATTTCGACCCGCGGAAGCTGGCCCTGGTGGAGGGCGGGCCCGCCGGTCGCGGAGCCGCCGCGGAGGTGCACTTCACGCAGCGCAATGGCGACAGTCTGGAGCTCTCGGGGAGCTTCGCGCCGGGGCAGGTGATCGTGGTGGCCAATACGTTCTATCCGGGCTGGCGCGCCTATCAGGGGAAGGCGCAGTTGCCGCTGCTGAGGGCCAATCACGCGCTCTCAGCGCTGAGGACCGAGAGTGCCGACACCCCGATCCGGGTGGTCTACGCCCCCTCCTGCTTCGCCGTGGGGGGCTTCCTTGGCCTGCTGGCCCTGGGGGTCATCGCGGGTCTGCTCTGCCATTCGCTCTGCGGCGAGGGCCGCGCGGGTGCGGTCGGCCAGACCGGGGGGCGGGGTTGATGCAGGAGCGAGGGCCGCGGCGGGAGGGCGGCGAGACGCCGGCCAGGCCCGGGAGAGCGGAGCTATTCGCCATCCTCGTGCCTGCGCTGCTCTTCATGGCGGTCCTGGGCCTGCTCATGTCCAGCAACGCGATGTATGGGCTGACGTACGATGAGCCGATCTACCAGTCCAAGGCCCTGCAGGCTCTGGAGTGGCTCTCACTGGCGGTGACGGCCCCGTCGCTTGCCGTCTCCCCGGAAGCGATCGAGCGCTACTGGAAGGCCACCGACCAGCATCCGGGATTCTACAAGCTTCTGGTGGCGGCAAGCGCCGTCACACTGGGGCGGCTTGTGCCTCCGGGAGAGGCGACACGGACCGGCACGAACCTGCTCTGCGCGCTGTGTTGTGTGGTGCTGTACTTGTTTGTGTCTCGGCTTTGGGGTCGGGCGGCGGGGCTGTATGCCGTGGGGGCGTTGCTTGCCATGCCCCACGTGTTCGCCGCCTGCCATCTGGCGGCTCTCGACGCGCCGATCATGGCCCTGATGCTGATCGCGCTGGTGGCGAGCCGACAGGCGGCGGTTCTGGCCGACGGGCGGCCGCGACCGTCGGATCGCCGGGCCTGGGGGCTGGCGGTGCTTGCGGCGGTGCTGTGGGGGCTGGCGCTGGGGACGAAGCTGAACGCCTTCTTCCTTCCTTTCGTCGTCTTCCCCTGGGTATTCGTGTTCGCCCGCCGGGCCTTCTGGCGGCTGGGACTGTGCTATCTTGTGCTGGGCCCGCTGACTTTCCTCGCCACATGGCCGTGGCTGTGGCACGACACGGCCGCGCGCTTCTCCGAGTACTTCCGTTTCCATCTGAGGCACTGGGAGATCGGGGTCACGTACTTCGGGGAAAACACCACGCTGGCCCCGTGGCACTATCCGCTGGTGATGACTCTGATCACGGTTCCTCCCGTGACCCTGGTGCTGGCTTTGGCGGGAGGGGGCAAGTGGTTAGCGATGGTTCGGCGCTGGGCGGCCGACCGGCGCCGGGCGGCTCCGGCGGCCCACGGGGGCGCGGCCTTCGGGGCGCTCACTCTCGTGATCTGGGCGCTGGTGGTCAACTACGTCCCCAGTTGCCTGCCCAGCACGCCCAAGTACAACGGGGTGCGGCTCTTTCTGCCCGTGTTCCCTCTGCTGGCGATCGTGGCGGCCGTGGGCTTCCGGACCTGTATGGATGCCCTTGTGACCGCGGCGCGCTCGCTGTCTCAAGCGCCTGAGCTGCGGTGGCGGGTGATGGCGTTGGGCCTGTTTGTCTCTTTACTGTGGCCGCTTCACGACACCGCACGGTTTACGCCCTTTCACCTTTCGTACTACAATGCCTTCATCGGAGGCCTGTCGGGGGCGGTGCGGGCCGGCATGGAGCCCACCTACTGGGGTGATACGTACCGCAGCGCGTCGCTGTGGCTGGCGCAACACGCCGAGGAGGGCAGCACGATCTGGGTGGAGCCCCCGGGGTTTGAGAGTACGGTGCGCCTCTTCGAGCTGGGCCCCCTGCGGCCGGACCTGCGGTTCAGCGCCGGCCCCGAGGCGATCTTGGACGCGGACTACGCGGTGACCCAGAACAAGCCCACGGAGTTCACGGACGTCACCCGGCGACTGATCGCGACCCGGCGGCCGGTCTATACAGATGGCGTTGACGGCGTGCCGCTGGTGTACGTGTTCAAGATGCGGTAGAGATGGAGGCAGCGCCGGTCGCGTCGGGTCTCTGTCCGGCTCACGGCCCGGGCGCCCATCCCTCTGGTCCCGAGCGGCAGACCCCGGGAGCCGACCTTTGCCGGTGGCGGGGCGGATCGCGCATGGGCACCGACCGCCGAAGGAGATTCCAGTTTGACTTCCTCTCGCCGTCCTGTCGCGCGGGTCCGGGCTCTCATCACCGATGTCGATGGTGTGCTCACCGATGGGGGTATGTACTTCGATGGCCACGGGCAGGCGTTGAAGCGCTTCAGCGTCAAGGACGGCTATATCGTCGGCCCCATGCGGAGAAGTGGTGTTTTGATGGCCTGGGTGACGGGGGATGATTCAGACATCACCAGGGCCCGGGCGGCCAAGATGGGAATCGATGAGCTATGCTCAGGCGTTGATGATAAGGGACAGTGTGTGCGGCAGTTGCTGGCGCGGCATGGGATCATGCCTGAAGAGGCCATCTTCATCGGCGATGATCTCAACGATCTGCCCGCCATGGAGGAGGTAGGTTTCAGCGCCTGCCCCGCCGACGCCTCGGAACCGGTGTTGCAGCGAGTCGATCTGGTAACCAGTAGAAAGGGAGGAGAAGGGGCCGTGCGCGAGGTCTGCGACCTGATCCTGGAGTGGAACAGGCAGTGGGAGCACGCGGCTCCGTCCGGCTGAATGGACTTCTCGATCTGCATCGTTAGCTACGAGTGCCGGGATAAGCTCCGCCAGTGCCTGACCAGCATCCGTGCCCACCGTCCGGTGGCTCAGCACGAGGTCATCGTCGTGGACAACGGGTCCACCGATGGCACCGTGGCCATGCTGCATCAGGAGTTCTACTGGGTCAAGACCATCGCCAACCCCGACAATAGGGGCCTCGCGGTGGCCTGCAACCAGGGGCTGGCTCAGGCGTCGGGCGAGGTGCTCATGGTGCTGGACCCCGACACCATCGTGACCCACGGCGCCCTGGACGGGCTGTATGGCTTCGTCAAGGAGCGCCCGTGGATCGGGGCGGTCGGACCCAAGCTGGTAACTCCCGAGGGCAAGCCAGAGATGTCCTGCCGGGAGTTCCCCGGGCTGTCGCAGGCCTTCAGCAGCAGTAAGGTGTTCGGGCACTACGAGATGAGCTGGTGGGATCACTCGGCTCCCCGGGCCGTGGACTGGCTGAGCAGCTCGGCGCTCGTCTTCACCAGCGCCGCCTGGGTCAAGGTGGGGGCTCTGGATGAGAGCTACTTCCTGCAGGCGGTTGAACTGGACTGGCAGAAGCGGCTGTCCCGCAACGGACTGGAGCGCTGGTACCTGCCCTCCGTGGAGATTCAACATCACCCGGGGCGATCGTGGGGTGGAGAGGAATCCGATGAGGTCGTGGCTCTGCACGAAGCGGCCTTCCGGTATTTCCGCAAGCACCACGGCCTGCTGAGCTCTCTGTGCCTGCATGCCCTGGCCTTCCTCACGCTCTCCTTCAGGCTCCCCTGGTCGGCGCTGAAGTGGCTCACCGCTCGCGGAGAGCAGAGCCTGCAGGAGCTACGTACCAACTGGGGGATATACAGATTGTCCCTGGGCATTCCGGTTCCGCGGTCGGCGCCGCGGGTCGCGGGCCCCCGGATCGCGGGGAGCGAGGGCAAGTCCGAGGCGTGCTGAGACCGGCGGGAAGCCGAGGTGACGCAGCGGCCCGCCGCAGGTGAGCCCCCGACGACCGATAAACGCCCACAGTGCGTCCGCCAAGAGGCCGAATGCATGGACCTCTCGATTTGCATCGTCAACTGGAACACCCGGGACCTGCTGGCCGAGTGTCTGGAGAGCCTTGATGCCGGGCGGGGTGATCTTCACCTGCAGGTCATTGTCGTGGATAACGGCTCGGCCGACGGCAGCGCTCAGATGGTCTCCGAGCGCTTTCCGTGGGTGGAACTGACGGCCAATGCAGACAACCGCTATTACGCGGCCGGCAATAACCAGGCCCTGCGACAGGCCAGGGCTCCGCTTGTGCTGCTGCTCAATAGCGATGTGCGCGTGCCGGTCGGGGGCCTGCAGGATCTGATTGCCTGGATGGCGGACAAGCCCGGGGTCGGCGCCGTCGCCCCGCGTCTGGTGTACCCCGACGGCCGCCCGCAGCGCAGTTGCCGCGGCTTCCCCGACCCGGATGCGGTGATCTACGAGATCCTGGGTCTCAGCCGGCTCTTTCCGCACTCCCGGCGTTTCGGCAAGTACCGCATGACGTGGTGGCCCCACGACGACGAGCGCCCGGTGGATCAGCCCATGGCCTCGGCCTTCCTGCTGAGGTCCGAGGCACTGCGCCAGGTGGGGCTGTTTGACGAGCGGTTCCCGATGTACTTCAATGACGTGGACCTGTGCCGTCGACTGTGGGATGCCGGCTGGGCGATCTGGTTCACGCCCTCTGTGAGCTTCGCCCACCACCACGGTGCCAGCACCCGTCTTGCCAGGCGGAGCATGATCGCCGAGTCGGGCCGCAGCTTCCTTGCCTACTACCAGAAGCACTACGCCGCGGACACGCCCCGCCTCACCTACGCACTGGCCACGGGGCTGTTGAGAATCGCCTACGCCGGTCGGCTGGCGGTGGCGGCGCTGCGCGGGACATGACGCCGGCCTGTGGCCGGACTGCACGTCGGAGGCTTAGCGATGATCGATCCCAAGCTGCTGGAAATCCTGGCCTGTCCCAAGTGCAAGGGCGAGCTGGACTGCCAGGAGACCCGGCTGGTCTGCCACGAATGTGGGTTGGCATACCCGATCCGCGACGATCTGCCCATCATGCTGATCGATGAGGCGGAGAAGGTGGAGAGACAGGACGGCTAGAGAGCCGCATGGGCCCTAGGGCCGGTGGCTTGCCTCTTCACGGGGCCCGTCCCACCACGGACCCAAATGGGCCCGGCGTCGGGATCGAGAGGCCCGTGTGGGCGCTTCACGGCGGCCGTCGGCAGGACGCAGCGGTTGCGCCCCGCGAGCAACCGTTGACGCCGGACAACCAGGGCCCGCGATCGGCCCAAGGGAGCGGGCACCACGAGCGGCGGGCTCCGCGGCCGTCGCCGCGATCTCAGTACGGCAAGTGACAGACGGCCCCTATCGGAGTTCCCTGCCTAATGGATTTGTCCATCTGTATCGTGAGCTGGAACACCAAGGACGATCTGGCCAACTGCCTGGCATCGCTTTGTGAAGGCGCTGCGGGAGTGTCGCGCGAGATCATCCTTGTGGACAACTGCTCTCGGGATGGCACCCAGGAGATGGTCAGCGAGACCTTCGACGAGGTGCAACTCATCTGCAACAGCAGCAATGCGGGGTTCGCCGGAGCCAACGTTCAGGCGATGGCTCTGGCCCGGGGCCGCTACATCCTCCTGCTCAATCCCGACACACTGGTTCCGCCCGGTGCCATGACGCAACTTCTGGCCTTCGCCGATGCCCGGCCTGAGGCCGGCGTCGTCGGCCCCAAGCTGGTCTACGGCGACGGGCGGCTCCAGCACTCCTGCCGCTGCTTCCCCACCATCACCGCCGCCGTGTTCCGCAATACCTGGTTGGGCAGACTGTTCCCCGGCGCACAGTCCAGCCGCTCCTATCTCATGGAAGATTGGGACCACGAGGAGGTGCGAGACGTGGACTGGGTATCCGGGGCCTGCATGCTCATCCGTCGCGAGGCCTACGAGCAGGTGGGGACCCTCGATACCGGGTTCTTCTGGGGCTCGGAGGACGTGGACTACTGCTGGCGGATGCACAAGGCGGGCTGGAAGGTGCTCTACACGCCGCAGCCCGTCATCACCCATCTGGTAGGTCGCAGCACCGACCAGGTGGCCTTCCGCACCATCGTGCGCAGCCACCGCAGCATGTACCGTTTGTACAGCAAGCACGTGGCGCGCAATGCTCTGTCAAGAGCCGTGGTCTGGCTGGGTGTCTGGGGGCGGGCGGGGCTCCTGGTCTTGCAGCAGTTGGTCGCCCGCGCCCTGGGGCGGTTGCAGGGGTTGGTGGCGCGTGCGGGTGGCGCGAGGGAGGGCTCCTGATGGCCGCCGGGACGCTGTGCGCTGCGTCCAGGGTGTTGCTCCTGGGGTTACTCGGCCTCTCTCCGCTGTGCCTGGGGCGCCTGCTGGACTGGGAAGCGTTGGCTCTCCTGCTGGTCGCGAGCCTGGCCTCCTTGCTGTGGCTCCTGGGGGGCGGGAGGCTGCTGCCCCGGGCCCCGGCGGTTTCCGACTACCTGCTCCTGGCCGGAGCCGCGCTGTGTGCCGTGGTCACGGGGCGAAGTGTCTACCTCTACGACAGCTTCGTGGGTCTGAGCCTGCTCTACGGCGGAATGCTCTCGTTCTTCCTGGCCCGCAGTGTGTTCTCCGATGCCGGCGCACGGAAGATGGCGTGGTGGTGTCTCGTGGCCGGAGGCGTCGTGGCCGCACTCTGGGGCGCCCGGGAGTACGTGACCAACGCCATCGTCATGGGTGACAGTAGTTGGAGGGCTTTCGGACCCTTCTACAACCCCAACTGCCTGGGCGGGTACATGGCGATGCTGCTGGCTGTTCCTCCGGCCCTGGTGGTGGCGGCTCAGACGCGGCGGCCGGTGGCAAGTTCCGATTTGCCAGAGGCTGAGGTGAGTAGCCGGCGGGGCCGCAAGCGACGGGCCTCGAGCGCGCAGAAGCGGGTCTCCGGCCCGCCGGCGGCGGAGGCGCCCCGCTATGCGGAGATTGCCGGGGCGATGAGTGGCCTGGTGCTTATCCTGGGGCTGCTTTGCACCGGCTCCAAGGGCGCCATGCTGGCCGCGGTGGCCTCGGGACTGCTTGTAGCCGCGTTCGGCGCCCCGCCGGGCAGCGCCCTGCGGCGACACCTGCGCCTGGCGGCCGTGGCGGCCATCGCCCTGGCCGTCGTGGCGGCGTTGACGTTCCCTCCCATTCGCAACCGCGTGCTGGGCGCCTTCTCCACCCAGCAGCACTCGGGCAGCTTCCGGGTCTACACCTGGCAGTCCACGGCACAGATGGCTCTGGCTCGTCCGCTCACCGGCTTCGGCCCCGGGACCTTTGCCCACGTGTTTCCCGGTTACGCCCGGGCCGGGTTCACAAGGCAGGCGCACCAGACGCCCCTGCAGTTCGGCGCCGAGTACGGCCTGCCGGCGGGCCTGCTCTTGCTCTGCGGCATAGGCTGGGCGGTGGTGGCGGCGGTCCGCGGCGCGGCGGCCCTCTCCGCTCCTGAGCGGTTGCTGGCGGTGGCCGGCGCCGGAGGCGTGCTGGCCCTGTGGGTGCACAATCTGGTGGACTACACCTGGTATGTGGCGGGGGTGAACGGTGTCTCGTGGATGATGCTGGGACTGGCACTGGCGCCGGTGGAGACGGCCGGCCCCGGGTCGGAGCCCGGACGAGGCCGGAGAGTGGCCCTGGTGGCGGTGATGGGGGGATTCTTGCTCTGGTCGGTGGTGGCGCTGCATTCGGAGGTCCAGCGCACGCTGGCGGTGACCCTGGCGCGCAGCGGCCATGCTGCGGCGGCCCGAGCGAAGCTGGCCGGGGTGCTGCCCATCGATGCTTACCGTTGGTCGGAGTTGTCCAAGATCGAGGAGAGCCAGGCCGCCGACGGGCGGCCGGACGCCCTGCGGCAGGCCATCGAGGCGCGGAAAAAGGCCATCTCGCTGCAACCCACGGAGCCCACGAACTACACGGCCCTGGGCAGGCTCTTGATGGAGGCCGGGGACCCGGAGGGGGCGCGACAGGCCATGGCCAGGGCCGTGGAGCTACACCCGACTTCCACCGACGCTTTGGCCGCGCTGGGCCGGCTACTGGAGGAGCAGGGAGATCGGGCCGCGGCTCTGGACGTGTACCGGCGCCTGGTGGCGCTACACGACACACCTGTCAGACTGGCCCAGGCCGTGGAATACTTCGTGGATCGCAACTACGTCTTTGGCTGGGTGCCTTTGGCCGTCGAGGCGCTGGAGCAAGGAGACCGGGAGCAGGGGCTACAGTACGCCTCGCAGGCGGCGGACTTGGCGCTTCAATACGTGGCCGGGATGGAGCAGTATCGCCCGATACTGGAGCTGTCCGGACGCTACGACCTTCGCGATATCGGTGAGATGGAGCAGTATGCCCTGGACGCGGCGGGGGTACTGCGCCGGGTGGGGACGCCTGTCGCGCGGCTGCGGGCCGCGTGGGTGCTACAGGCACTTGGGAAGGACAGCGAGGCGGCCGTGCAGTTCGGCGCCGCGGCAACCGGCGCCGCGGCCACCGACGCCGCGGCAACCGACGCCGCGGCCACCGACG
>CAYRFY010000253.1:0-10597 GCA_964423635.1 uncultured Armatimonadia bacterium
ATGCACCACCTCGCTCAGGTGCTGGCCCTCGCTCAGCAGGGCCCGCAGCGGCTCCGGCCACCGGTCCACCAGGCGATCGAAGCTTACCAGACCGGCGCCCTGCGCCACGGCGTGGGCGATCTGCTGAGCCCATTCCATCTTGAGCCTCTCACCGGCCCCATCGTGGGACAGAATGTACAGCGCTCTGGGCGCCACGTAGGCCGGGACGGCGGCCATGCTCTCGGCGACGTCCAGCACCTCCCAGGCGACGCCGAAGTGGTCCAGGGCGGCGAAGATCGTCTGGTCCGCGCTGCGCCGGTCGGCGCTTCGGCGACTGTCGAGAATGGCAAGTACACTGCGATTGCCCGCTGACATGGTGTCTCCTGTCTGTCGGCATGCTGAGAACGAACGGGAGGTCAGACCCGAGCGGCGGGGGGCGGCCCGAAGAGCACTGCGGCCTGTGCCGCTACCCCGTCGGGTCCGTGAGGGCCTCGAAGCCCGAGACGATGTCGAGTATCTCCTCGGTGATGGCCGTCTGCCGGACGTTGTGGTACTCGGCGGATAGCTCCGCAAGGCGCTCCTGGATGTTGGTATCCGCGGCCTGCATGGAGGCCAGGCGCGCCGCGTTCTCGCTGGCCTGAGATTCGGTGGCGGCCCGGTAGAGCGATACCACCAGGTGTTGTTCCACCGTGGCGGAAAACAGAGCGTCCCAGTCCATGCTGAAGGTGGGGAGGCATGAGGACGGCCACTCATCGGCCTTGAGCAGGCCCAGCCACTCGGCGTCCAACGGGAGCAGGTTGACCGAGCCGGCTTCATAGGTGGCGGTGGATAGCAGGGTATTGTGGCACAGGACGACGCGGTCGATGTGTCGCTCCAGGCGCCACTGCTGAATGATGTCCAGCAGTCGGGCGACGACAGGGGCGATGCCCTGCAGGGACGCAGGCGTCGGCAGGAGTTCTCCCACCGCGATGCCCTCTTCCTCCAGGCGCGCCGCCGCGCGGATTCCGCTGCACACAACTGCCGGCATCGTACTGGGGCTCAGGCGGTGGATTTCGCGAGCCGCGTGGTGGCCGATCTCCTCGTTGAACTGCCCGCACATGCCCTGATCCGAGCCGAAGACTATGATCCCCGGTATTTCCCCCCTGGACCGGTTCTCCACGTACGCGCCGGGAGGCCGATTGCGCAGGAGCACGTGCAGCGCCATCTTCACCGTCCTGTCGTACCCGGCGAGAGCCCGAACCGAGGCCTGCATCTCGTTCATCTTCGCAGCCGCCAACGCCTTCATGGTCTTGACGACCGAATGAAGGTCCGTCGCGGTGCTGATTTTGCGCTTGAGTTCCTCGGCTGTTGGCATCGCGCTTCCCGACGCGGCAAGTTGCGGGTGTGGCCCCGACGGGGGCCGTCGGCGGAATCCTTGCTCCGGACGCTAACTTTGTCCGGCTGCGCCGGCCTCCGTCAGGGCCTCTCGACACAGGTCCACAATCTGCTGTGTGTCCTCTTCGGACAGCCTGTCCCCCTGGCTGATCCGGGCGCACAGCTCGGGCAGTTGCTCCGGAACGGTGCGCCGGATGATCTCCTCGGCCTGTCCCACGTCCTCCAGCGGAACGTCGTCCAGTAGTCCCTGACTGACGCACACCAACACGGCTATCTGCTCGTCCACGGGAACGGGCAGGTACTGGGATTGCTTGAGGACCTCGCGCACTCGGCGGCCGCGCTCCAAAGTCCGGCGGGTGTCGTCATCCAGGCGTGTACCGAAACGCGCGAAGTTCTCCAGCTCCTCGAACTGCGAGTAAGACAGGCGCAGCTCGCCGGTGATGTCCTTGAAGGCGGGCAGTTGCGCCTTGCCTCCCACGCGCGATACGGAGGTCCCCACGTCCACGGCGGGCAGGAGACCCTTCTGGAATAGCTCCGGCGACAGGTAGATCTGCCCGTCGGTGATGGAGATCAGGTTGGTCGGGATGTAGGCCGAGACGTTCTGGGCCTCGGTCTCCACCACCGGGAGCGCCGTGAGAGAGCCGCCCCCGTACTCGGGCCTCAGGCGGGTGGAGCGCTCCAGGAGCCGGGAGTGGATGTAGAAGATATCGCCGGGGAAGGCCTCGCGTCCGGGAGGACGGCGGAGGAGTAGGGACAGCTCGCGGTAGGCGCGGGAGTGGCGGGTCAAATCGTCGTAGACCACCAAGACGTCGCGGCCCGTCTCCATGAAGAACTCGCCGATGGTTGTGGCGGCGTATGGCGCCACGTACTGCAGACCGGGTGGGTCCTCGCCCGAGGCCATCACCACCACGGTGTAGTCCATTGCGCCATGCCGGCGCAGGTCGGCGAGGAACCGGGCGACGGCGGCGGTGCGCTGGCCGATGGCGCAGTAGATGCACAGCACCCCGGTCTGCTTCTGGTTGATGATGGTGTCCAACGCGATCGCGGACTTCCCGGTTTGGCGGTCGCCGAGGATGAGCTCGCGCTGCCCTCGTCCCACCGGGATGAGCGCATCGATGGACTTGATGCCCGTCTGCAGAGGTACGGAGACGGGGCCGCGGTGCATGATGGGCGGGGCCTCTCGCTCCACGAGGCGGCGCTCCACGGCACGCGGCGGCCTCCCACCATCCCTCGGCCGTCCCAGGGGGTCGACGACCCTGCCCAGGAGGTCCTCGCCCACGGGAACATCCAGGACGCGGTGGGTGCGGCGCACCTCGGCGCCGGCACCAATCTGCCGGCTGTCGTCCAGCAAGATCACGCCTACTTCGTCGGGGTCGAGGTTGAAGGCCATCCCAAGGCGGTTGCCGGCGAAGCTGACCAGCTCCTCGTACTCGACGCCGGGCAGCCCGGTCACCCGGGCCACACCCTGGCCGACTTGAGTGACGGTGCCCACTTCCAGGGCCTCGAGCTGTGGGCCGCTGCTTCGGATGATCTCATCAATACGGCGACCGGTGTCCTCCAGGACGCCCTGCAACACCGCCTCCTCCGGTGATGTGTCGGCCATCATGCATCCCCCCCGGTGTCGAGGGCGGCCCCATCGGTCGCCGGTGCCTCCACGGCGACGTCATCCATCAGGCGCAGGATATCCTCTTCGAGGGCGGTGAGGTAGCCTTCGATGCTCCAGGCGATCTTGCGTCCATCGGTTCTCAGCTCGATGCCACAGATCAGGTCCGGGGAGGTGCGGAAGCTGATGCCGACACCCTCGCCGAACCGCTCGCCGATGAGGCCTGAGAGCATGCGGCGCTGATCGGGTTCCAGGTCGAAGGCACTGACGACTTCGGCGCTGCCGCCGCGGCCGATGCGCTCGGCAAGCTCCGCGGCCTCTTCGTCCTCCAGATCGGCCACACGGCGGGCGAAGACCACGGTTACTCGGCTCTGCAGCTCGTCGTCCGCCAGCCCCGCCAGGGCCCGTCTTGCCACCTCCACCACCTGCAGCCCGGCCCGGCGCCGCAACTCGCCCAGGAAGGCGGACCGCTCGCGCTGTACGGACTCCCGCCAGCGGACGCCGGCGCGCCGGGCTTCCTCCCGCGCCTCGGCGATGAGCCGGCCCCTCGTTGCCTCGGCGTCCTTCTCGGCCTGACTGAGAACCTCGGCGGTCCGGAGCTCGAGCTGTCGGCTCTCGGCCTCATAGGTCTCCCGGGCGCGCTCCGCTTCCTCGGACTGCCGGCGGGCGGTCTCAATCTCGGCGCGGATGCTCTCCTCGCGCTGATCCATCATGCGCACGATGGGGCCGTAGAGCAGCTTCTTGAGCAGCACCACGAGGATGAGGAAGTTCACGATCTGTGCGACGAAGGTGAAGGTGTCGATCTGCATGGCTTAGCCGCCTGCGAAGTGATTCCAAAATGGGTTGGCGAACAGCAGGATCATGGCGATCACGAAGCTGTAGATGGCGGTGGATTCGACCATCGCCATTCCGACGAAGAGGGTGCGCGTGATACGGTTGGCCTCATCGGGCTGCTGGGCAATGGCCTGCAGGGCCGAGGCGAGAGCGCGGCCCTCACCGATGCCGGGGCCAATCGCGCCCAGGCCCATGACAATGCCGGCGGCCAGCGCCGAAGCAACGCCGATCATTTCGCTGCCTTCCAATTCAGCCATCTCCTTTTCCGGCGGTCTCGCGGCTGTGGCTGTGGGCCTGGGTTGCCGAGCCGATGTAGACCATCGCCAGAATGGCGAGAATGTATGCCTGCACGACGCCGGTGAGCAGCCCCAGTGCCTGCATGAGTATGGGAACGAACAGGGGAGCGATGACCAGCAGGATCCCGGCGATCATCGAGCCGCTCATGACGTTGCCGAACAATCTGACGGCCAGGGAGAGCGTGCGGGAGAACTCACCGAAGATATTGAACGGCAGCATCACCACAGTGGGCTCCAGGTACTGTTTCAGGTACGCGAGCAGGCCCTGTCTGCGGATTCCGTACAGCGGCACCGCCACGAAGACGCAGGTGGCCAGAGCCGCGGTGGTGGTCAGAGAACCCGTGGGCGCCTGGTAGCCGGGGATGATGGTCAACAGGTTAGACACCAGAATGAACAGAAACAGCGTGCCCACGAAGGGCAGGTAGGGCCCCGGGGCCTGCTGGCTCACGTCCCGGATCTGGTCCCGCATGGCCACGACGATGATCTCCAGCAGGTTCTGTCCGCGGCTCATGCCGGCGCCGGCCCTGAGGCGGCGCGTGATGAGCCAGGACCCGACGACCATCAGCGCCATTACCGCCCAGGTGAACGCCAGCGTGGCGTTGATGACAACGGGGCCATTCTGCCAGTAGATGATCTCATCGGGGGTGACCCGCATGGGCTCCACCTCCGTCGCCTTCGGTGGTCCCCGCCGGCGGCTCGATGCGCTGTGCCAGGGCCCGCACCACCAACAGCCTGGCGGCGACGAACCCCAGAAGGCAGGCGACGATTCCCTGCCATGTCCTGCCGGAGGCCAGAACAAACCCCGCGGCCACGAGCGCATTGCGCAGCAGGAAGCTGACGAGCACCAGGGCACCCGGTGCGGCGGACTGATTGAGCTTCCGCACCGTCCACCACAGCCCGGCGAAGTAGCCCGCGCCGAGCAGGAAACCGGCGGCCGTCGCCAGTGCGAGCCTCAGCGCCTCACTCATCGGCTGCCTCCTCCTGCTCCTCTTCGTCTTGCTCCTGCTGCCGCTCCTGCTGGATGATGCTGTTCTCCCGCTCAATCCAGTACCAGGCATTCAGACAGCCGATCACGAGGCCTCCCACCATGAGCATGAGGGTCCATGAGAAGCGACCGGAAAAGCGGCTGTCGAGCCACACGCCGAGCGCGGTGCCGATCAATGTCGGCAGGGCCACCGACCAGCCCACGAGGCCAAACATGCCCAGCCCGAACCACAAGCTTTCGTGGCGATGGCGCCGGGCCCAGAGCTTCCGGGCCTGCTTGCGGGCCACCACCTCGCTGAAGGTGGACTCCTTGTCTTCGGGCTCGTGGCCGCTATCCATGCCCCATCTCTCCCAGTTCCCGCAGGCCGCGCACGATGCTGGTAGTCAGCTTGGATAGCGCGGCGCGCATGGCTCCCTCGCGCTCCAGCATCTCGGCCGCCCCCTGCTCCACCAGGGCGCGGAGCCCCTCCAGATCGTCGCCGAGGACCGCCTCGCGGGTGGCGACGGTAACCTCATCGGCCGCTTTGACCAGTACCCCTTCGTTCACCGCGATGAAATGCTCCTGGCCCTCGGGCGTGGTATACGACAAGATCCCGGATGTGAGCGCCGAGACGAAGTCGATGTGCAGTGGCAGGAGGCAGAACGAACCGTTCAGGGCCTCGGCCACCACCTTGACGGCTTCGCACTCCAAGAGGACGTGGGTGGGCAAGAGCACTCTAAGCCGCATTTCGCCCCGCCTCATCGATGCTCCCGATCATGTACAGCACTCGCTCCGGCCGGTCCGAGAACTCATCATTGAGGATGCGTCGGCAGCCCTCGAGAGCATCCTGCAACTCGACGAAGCGCCCCTCCATGCCGGTGAACTGGGTGGTCGTGAAGAACGGCTGGGTCAAGAAACGCTCCAGCCGCCGGGCACGGTAGACGCTGCGCCGATCCGCCTCGGAGAGCTCCTCCAGGCCGAGCATGGCGATGATATCCTTGAGCTCCTCATACGTCGCCAGCGTGGCACGAATCGCCTGAGCGGTCTCGTAGTGCTCGCGGCCCACACCTAGGGGAGTGAGCATACTGGAGGCCGATTGCAGCGGGTCGATGGCCGGGTACAGACCCTCCCGGGCGCGCTTGCGTGACAGAACGATGGAGGCCGACAGGTGTCCGAAGGTGTGCACCGCCGAGGGATCGGTGAAGTCGTCGGCCGGCACGTAGACGGCCTGGATCGAGGTGATGGCCCCGGAGCGCGTATTGCAGATGCGCTCCTCAAGCTCGGCCAGGTCGGTCGCCAGGGTGGGCTGGTAGCCCACGCGTGAGGGCAACTGGCCCATCAGGCCGGAGACCTCCTGCCCGGCCTGGATGAAACGGAAGATGTTGTCAACCAGAAGGAGCACGTCCTGCCGCTGTTGGTCGCGGAAGTGCTCGGCCATCGTGAGAGCCGCGTGCCCTACGCGGAAGCGCGCGCCGGGCGGTTCGTTCATCTGGCCCAGCACCATCACCGTGCTTTGCAGTACACCGGCGTCCTTCAGCTCCCGGTACAGCTCCTCGGCCTCTCGGCAGCGCTCGCCGATGCCACAGAAGATGCTGACGCCCCGGTGTTTCTCCACGATGTTGTTGATCAGCTCGGTGATGAGTACCGTCTTGCCCACACCGGCGCCGCCGAACAGCCCCGCCTTCCCGCCCCGTTCCAGCGGGGCCAGGACATCGATGGCCTTGATGCCCGTGAGAAACGGCTCTGATGTAGTGGCCTGGTCCGCGAGGTCGGGGGGGGACTGGTGGATTGGGCGCAGGGGCATGCTCTGAGCAGAAGTGCCGTCGATCGGCTCGCCGAACACGTTGAAAGCGCGGCCCAGGAGCCCCGGCCCCACCGGGACCTCGATCGGTCCCCCTGTATCCACTACGGGTGCCCCGCGTCGCAGGCCCTGCGAAAGCGTCAGGGCGATGCCGCGCACGGTCTCCACCGAGGTATGGGCGGCCACCTCGATCACGATCTGATTGTGCTCCCCGGCCAGCAGTCTCGTCTTCAGGCCAGGGAGGCGCGAGGGAAAACGTGCGTCAATAACACTGCCGCGCACACCAATGATGGTGCCGCGGTTGGTGGGCGCTAAGTTGGGGGGTGTCGGCATGAAATCACATCGCCCGGGTGGGCGCTCCGGTAGACCTCCGAATCGGTCTGCAAATCTGACGGTAACATTCGCCGTCGTCCGGGGCGGTCCCTCCTCGGGACTGCGAACGGCCGGGTCCGCCACGGGACAAGCCCTGCGGTGGCGGGACCGCCGCACGGCCCTTCGGGCCTGACAGCGACGGCGAACGGCCAAAGGCGCGGGGTGCCAAACACATACTCTCGCTACGCGAGATTGACGCTCAGAATGACAGAAACCGGGCCGGCCGGACTTTTTGGCCGGACCTCTAGCTCACATTATGCAGGTTCCGGGCGGGCGCCGAATCACGTCGCCTCACCCCCCCCGGCCCCGCCTCTCGGCGTCTCTTCGAGCCGCTTGTACTCCGCCAAACGGCCGGCGGAGACGGGAGGAGGGGGGAGAACGGCAGTACCTCGACCGTTCCGAACGTGGTAATGGCCAAATGTGTCTCCAGTGCGTTCATGCATAATGTGAGCTCTAGGCCCGGGCCAGATCGATGGGCGCGCCGCCCTGTTCTCCGGAGGCGAGGATCCCGTCCAGGACGAGCTGGATCGCGTGCCCCAGCTCCCCCGGCACCGGGGTGGGCGACAGGCCGCGCACCGCGTCGGCGAAGCACTGGAAGCTGTCACGATCCGGTGGGTCCAGTTCGTCGGGGGAGATGGTGACGGCCTCGCCATCGCGGGTTCGTAGCGAGATGCCCTCCGCCGGCGCGCCCGCTGAGAGCACCGCCTCGCTCCCGTGGACCTCGAAACTCATGTGGTTCACCGGGCTGGTCCAGCTCAGCTCCAGCACCCCGGTGGCGCCGCCGCGGAAGCGAAACAGGGCCGTGGCATTGTCCACCACGTCGATGTCGGGCCGGAGTGTGGCCGTCAATGCGCGCACGCTTTCAGCCGGCCCGCCGTACCACTGCATCATGTCGCCCACATGGACCCCGATGTCCCCGACGATCCCGCCGCCGTAGGCGCGGGTGACAAACCACGTCGAGCCCGGCGCCCAGCCCTGATCGGGGGCTGTAGTGTGCACGCGGATGGCCCGGATGTGCCGCACCTGCCCCACGCGGCCCTCGGCCACCAATCGGGCCACGGTCTGGTAGAACCGGTCATACCGCCGGGAAAGGTTGATCTGCAAGACCTTGCCCGCCTCTTGCGAGGCGGCCACCATCCGCCGGGTCTCGGCGGCGGAAAGACCCATGGGCTTTTCGCACAGCACATGGCAGCCCGCCTGAAGGGCCGCCAGGGTCATGGGACAGTGCAGGTGCACCGGTGTGGCCACGGAGACGGCATCCACCAGGCCCGAGCTTAGCAGCCTCTCGTAGTCGGAAAACGGCGCCGCCTCCCGGGCGTGGGCCTTCTGAACCGTACCCATGCGCTCGGCGACGGGGTCGCACAGCGCGGTGATCCTCACGCCGGGAACCTCCGCGAAGCGTGGGGCGTGACTGCGCTGTGCGATCATGCCGCAGCCGATGATCCCGATTCGAATGGCCTGCTCGCTCATTGTCGCGCCTCCTCAAGAATGCCGCGCAGATTCTCCATGCCCCTCTGATTGGCGTAGCGGGCCTCTTGAGGGCCCTCGTACTCCAGGGAGAGGTAGCCGTCGTAGCCCGCGGCCTGCAGCGACCGGATCGCCTCGGCGATGCCGAGATCTCCCTCCGCGGCGATGGCCGCCTGGGTGAAGACCCCCCGGCCGCGGTCGCGCCAGCCCGCCGGGTCCTCGGGTGGCGAGGTGCGGATGTGGTGGTCCTTGACATGGACCATCGCGGCAAAGGGCGCACAGCGGGCGATGGCGCCGAGAGTGTCCTCGAACTCCACGGCGAAGAAGTTCCCGGTATCCACCAGGAGACGGAAGTTCTCTCTCGCCACTTCGCGGTGCAGGCGTAGTACTCGCTCGGCCCCCTGGACGTGCAGGCCGTGGTTCTCGATCATCGTGGTAATGCCGTAACGGGAGGCGTAGTCTGCGATCCGGCCGCAGGCCTCCACAAGAGCCGG
This sequence comes from uncultured Armatimonadia bacterium, assembly GCA_964423635.1. Classification (GTDB taxonomy): domain Bacteria; phylum Armatimonadota; class Zipacnadia; order Zipacnadales; family JABUFB01; genus CAYRFY01. Next base: position 9,185 of record CAYRFY010000253.1, read on the forward strand.
CAGGTCCCGTTCAAACTGCCCGTCATCGGCCTGTGCAGCGGGCCGCGAGGCCACATCATGCCTCACCAGCCTCGTCCCCAGACGCACGGCGAGGTCCACCTGCGCCTCCACTCGGTGCACCTCGGCCTCGAACTGCTCGGCGGTGAGGTCGATGAAGCTCGCGCCAAAGGTGTAGCAGGAGATCTCGAGATTCAGCTCCCTGGCCTTGACCGCGAGGCCGTCGGCAAGCTCCGGCGTCTGCTCCAGCGCCAGACCGGCCACGGGGACGATCTCGACGTGGTCGGCTCCCTGCTCCGCGAGCCAGTCGAAGACGCCGGGTATGTCGAGAGCGCCGGCCTTGACTGCCCCCAGCAGACTGTACGTGCTGGCACCAATCTTCATCACAGACCTCCCTGTGCCGCCGATTGCGGCGGGTCGGGCCCGCCGGTCGCCATGCTCATAGCTGACTTCCCCGCCGCTCGCCTGTGTCCTCCCTCATCTTGCGCGGCAGGGACTGAACCCACTCATAGCGAACCATCCCGGCATCGCCTCTCACGAAAGGAACCACTCATATGGCCGACCTCCCGGCGTTTCCCACCTTCACCGTCGAAGACCGCACCTTCACACGACTGATTCTGGGTCACAATCCGTTCTTGGGGTACTCGTACCTGAGCAACGCGCGGTCCAGGGAGTATGCCCAGCGCTTCAGCACCTTCGAGCCGATCCGTGATGTGATCGTGGCGGCTCTGGGCATGGGGGTGCGCAGCATCATGGTCAGCACGGGCGGAGAGAACTGCGACCGTGTGGCCCAGGCGGTGGAAGCGGCCCAGGAGCACACCGGGATTGAGATGTCCAACCTCGTCATCGTCGGCACGGATGTATCCGAGCAGATCGAGTTTCTCAAACGCGTAAACTGCCAGGTCTGCCTCGTTCACGGGCAGACGACCGACTCGATGTTCTGGCGCTCGGAGTGGACCTTCAAGCCCGAGTTCCCCGAGCTGCTGGCCCGGATTCGTAGCGCGGGCTTCGTCCCCGGCATGTCCAGCCACAATGGGGGAGAGACCGTGCCCCTGGCCGAGAACTACGATGTGCAGGTGATCAACACCCCGATAAACAAGATCGCCTGGCGCATGTGCCCTTGCGTGGAGCAGGTACTGGATGTGGTCCGCAAGTCATCGAAGAGGATCATCGGTATGAAGCCGCTGGCGATGGGGCGCATCGCGCCGCAGGAGGGCATCGACTACGCCTTCAGCGTCCGCGGACTGGACGCGCTGTGTGTGGGCATCGGCACCGTTGAGGAAGCAGAGGAGACCCTGGGGATCGCTGCGGAGGCGCTGCGGTGTTGAGTCTGCGGGTCTGCGGGTCTGCGGGTCTGCGGGTCTGCGGGTCTGCGAGTCTGCGGGTCTGCGGGTCTGCGAGTCTGCGAGTCTGCGA
>CAYRFY010000254.1:0-10554 GCA_964423635.1 uncultured Armatimonadia bacterium
GCCGCCATCGGCCGCCGGGACTTTCACGACAGGCTCTGGAGCCCCGCGGGCACGGTGGCTGTCGACTGTGTGTGCAGACGGCCTGGGGGGTGCCAGGTCAACGACCAACGTCGCCTACTCGCGTAGCTCGTCCAGGTTCGCCCAGACCTTCTCGAAGCAGGAGATGATGTCCGCCGCATCCTGGTCCGTCATCTTCTCGTTGATCGAGACCTGCAGCAGGTCATCGAGGATCTGCTCGGTGCCCGGCGTCTCACCGCGCTCGTAGCGAACCTGCTGTCCTTCAGGTTGCAGGGAGAAGGGGAAGTCCGAGTCGCCATAGATGCGTTTCTCACGGAGCAGGTCGTACATGAAGATGGGCTGACCGATGTAGTGAGCGCCACAGGGAGCGCCCTCCTTGGCCAGCGCCTGGGCCAATTTGGAGGTGGAGACACCAAGCTTCGACTGATCCATCAGCAGCGGGAGGAACCAGTACGTGTGCCGGCCGCCCTCGGACACGCGGGGCACCTCGATGCCTTCGAGCGCCTCCAGGGCCCGGCAGATGCGGTCGCCCAGCTCATTGCGGCGGGCCGTGACCCAGTTGACCTTGTCGATCTGGGCGTCCAGCACCGCGGCCTGCAACTCCGTCATCCGGTAGTTCATCCCGAACATCACGTAGTTGCGCGCACCGGTGCCGTAGTTAGGCCAGCCCTTATTGGCAAACAGCACCGCCCGTTCGCCGAGTTCGTCGTCGTTGGTCACCGTCAGGCCGCCGTCGCCGGTGGTGATGTGCTTGGACTGCTGCAAAGAGAACGTGCCCATGTGCCCGATGGTGCCCACATGCCTGCCCTTGTACAGCGTCCCGTAGGCCTGGGAGCAGTCCTCGATGACGTAGAGATTGTGCCTCTCCGCCAGCTTCATCAGAGGGTCCATGTCTGTAGCATTGCCGCACAGGTGCACGGCGATGATGGCCCGGGTACGCTCGTTGATACGACGGGCCACGTCGTCGGCGTCAAGGCCGATGTTGTCGCGCCGCAGGTCGCCGAAGACAGGAATGGCGTTCTGCGCCAGAATGGGGATCACCGTCCCCATATCGGTGATCGGTCCGGTGATGATCTCGTCGCCGGGATTGGGGTTGACGGCGCCCACGGCCACATGGATGGCCGCCGTGCCCGAGGTGGAAGCGACGCAGTGCTTCATCCCCAGATGTCGGGCGAACTTGTCCTCAATCGCGGGCACGAACTTGCCGCCGGAGCGGTTGAGCATGCCCGAGCGGATGACCTCGGTGAGGTTCGCCAGTTCCTCGTCGCCGACTGTGCGGCCAGCGGCCCCGCCGACCGTGGGATAGCCTTCAGTGCGGATGGGGGTACCGCCGTTGATTGCCAGTATGTTCACTTCGTTACCTCCGTATGCGTGGCCGGGAGAGATGCCGGCCCGCTTGACTGCAGGCAGGTTCGCCGCGGAACGCGGATTGCCTCCCTGCGCCCCGCGTTGGGCGGGAGTGTCCGGCCATTCTGAGATTCATCACGTCGCTGTGCTCAACCGTCCGCCCATACTACCCTCATCGGCCCTCACTTGCCGATACCCGTCACGTAGGTGACCTCCGGCCGCGCCGTTACGGTGATCTTGCCTGCCTTCACAACCAGCTCCACCGGCTCCCCCAGATAGTCGCAGGCCGCCGGCGTCCCTTTGGCGTCGATACTGACTGCGGCCTCACCCTCTGCTCTCCAGATCGCGGCCGTCAGCCTCTCGCCGGCGTCGAACAGGTAGCAGTAGCTGCCCTCCCCCACCTCCCGCTTCTCCAACAGCCTGCCTTCCCCCAGAGCGCGGGTGAGCGTGGCGTAGGCCCGGTATGCGGGCTTTTGGGAAAGGTCATTACGGATGACGCCGAAGCGGTGCTCGTTGTAGGTGGCGTCATTCCCGCCGTCCCGGAACTCATACCAAAACACGTTCTGCAGCCCCTCACCCAGAGTGAGCAGGTAGGCACGGGGCAGGTAGAGGGCCTGGATGTCGTCCGTGACTCCGGAGCCTGTGAAGGACAGGACCATCCCCAGGAAGCCGCCTTTGAGCTCGCTGTCGTGCAGGTACAGAGCCACCGGGTACCCGATGAGCTCGTCGTCGTTGTAGCCGGCGAGGAGGGGAATGAACCGGTCTTCCCCCTGGAGCCTGGTGTCGGTGAGCCAGCGGGTGGACTTGACTTTGGGAGGCAGGTTGAGACCCTCCGCATGGGGGCCGACGAGCTCCGTCCGGGAGGCCTCCTGCGGCAGCCCCTCCTCAATCCACCAGGCCTTCCAGCCCACATGCAGAGCTTCGCGCGCCGCTTCCGGGGCGTGGGGACCTTCCCACTCGCCGTCCTTGAGGCGTTGGGCGTAGTAGAAAGGCACACCGCCCATGTGCACCAGCAGGCCGCCCTCGCGGACGAAACGCACCATCTCGTCGAAGTAGTCCGCCGGATAGTGCTCCCCGGTGGGCATGACGAGCACCTGGGTGGTGCTCGCGTCCAGAGCCTCAAGACCCGCCAGTCCCACCAGGCGGGCGCTCACATTCGCGAGTTGATCCAGCAGGCCGCAGATTCGCGGCCCCAGTGTCTCGCAGCCGGGCAGGCCGGTCTCGTCCAGTACGGCGACCTCGAACTCCGTACGCTGCGGGAAGCGAAGCGTCGCGGCCCGCAGGATGAGCCCGGTGGCAAAGCCACCTTCGTCCAGCAGCGGGTTAGTGTGTGTGGGCCAGCCGAACTCCGTGATCCAGAGGTCCTTCCCACCGCCATACTCCTCCATCAGCGCCCAGGTCGCCTGCAGGTCCTCGAGGATGCGCGCTTTCTCCGGGACCTGAGGGTAGCGGTACGGATGCACGGCCATCACATCGAAGGCCTCGAAGGCGCCGTACTCGAAGGTCTTGCGGATGTACTCAAAGGGGATACCGGCCGTGCCGCCGTAGACCACCTGTGCCTCGGGATCCGTCTGTTTGATCGTCTCGTACGAGGCAATCAGCAGGGCCGCGTATTGCTCGGGATCGGGTTCCGGCTTCCAGAAGCCGATGTTCGGCTCATTCCACACTTCCCAGTGCTTGATATCACCCTTATAGCGTTCGACGACATGGCGCACGTAGTCACACCAGTCGTCCAGGTGCTCGTGGGCGGGATAGGCCCAGTCCACGTTGTAGCACAATATCGGAAGCAGGTTGACGTTGTGGGATTTGGCCGAGACCAGCAGTTGGTCGTAGCGGTCGAATGACCACCGATCGTTCTGAGGCTCGAAGACGCCCCAGGTGAAGTCGGCGCGAGCCCAGCGGATACCGGCGTCCTGCATGAGCTGCAACTCCTGCTCGCGATCCTCAAACTCGCCGCCACCCCCCAGATGGGCGCATACGCCAAAAGGCACCACATCGGCAAGGGCAGGTATGGTCACCACTGCGGTCAGAATGCAGAGAACGTGGGAAGCCATGGAGGCTACCTCCTGATGGGGTTGCGGGAGCTATTCCGCTTTCACGACCGACTGGCCTGCAAGCGACGGAGGTCCGCAACGACCGGAAAGCGACAAGTCAGGCAGGGCAAAGCGGTCGTACAGGGGAAGCTAACTACCTGAACTGTCGCACATCGGTGCCGCCATCAGGAAGAGGATGACGCGACATTGCCCACGCCCCGAGACGTCCACCCGCTCAGAGGCTACCCGATACTCGCACTGCTGGCGCTGGCCGTCCCGGTGGTCCAAGGAGTGAGCCAACCCATGAGCACGACCGATGCCCATCACGACCTGGCGCTGGCGCCCCCACCGGTTCTGACCTCGCACCTGCGGGAGTATGCCGAGGACCGTCGCATCTTCCAGGGCATCCCCGGCCTGGAGCGCGCGGCCAATGGCCGCCTGTGGGCCACCTGGTACGGTGGCGGCCCCACCGAGGGCCCGGAGGGGCACATGTGGCTCTTCTGGGCCCAGGCCTGGGAGCTGTGGGACGGCCGAGGCGGGGTCTGGGCCATCTCCTGCCCCAACCCCGAGGAGGCGTCCCCGGCATGGTCGGCGCCGCGGCGGCTGTGCAACGGGATCATGATGAATAAGCCCACGGCTCTGTCCACCGGACACTGGCTGCTGCCCGCGGCGGTCTGGCCCCTCGCTCCGCACCCCAAGGACCCGGCGCGTCGCTTTGACCTCGGGGAGGAGAGACGCTCCAACGTGGTGGGCTCGGCGGACAAGGGACAGACGTGGGAGCTGCTGGGCGGGGCCGATGTCCCGGGGCGCGCCTGCGACGAACACATGGTGGTGGAGCTGGGCGACGGGCGGTTGTGGATGCTGGTGCGCACCGGCTACGGGATTGGCGAGAGCTTCTCCTCCGACGGCGGCCATACCTGGAGCCCCGGCGGGCCCTCTTGGATCCCCCACATCCCGGCGGCCCGGTTCTTCATCCGCCGCCTGATCTCCGGCAAGCTGCTGCTGGTGAAGCATACTCCGCCGGACGGCAAGACCCGGGCACACCTGACGGCCTATCTCTCCGCCGACGACGGCCGCTGCTGGTACGGGGGGTTGCTGCTCGATGAACGCGCCGGAGTCTCCTATCCCGATGGTGTGCAGGCCCCGGATGGGACCATCTATCTGATCTACGACTACTCCCGGCAAGGTGAGAAGCAGATATTCATGGCGACGTTCACCGAGGAGGACGTGGCCGCCGAGGCCGATGTCTCGAGCAAGGTGAGGCTGCGGGTGTTGGTCAACCAGGCCACCGGAGTGGCCCCGGTTGTGGAGCGCCATCTGGCCAGCAATGAGGATGGGAATAAGCTGCTGATAGGCCCCGGTGCGAAGGTGAGCCTCGAGGGCGGACAGTCCGACAAGCTCAAGCCGGGCGTGCGCCTCTTCACCAACCGCCAGTATCAGGCGGCGGCGCTGCCGCCGGAGCTGGATGGCCTTGAGTTCGTCCGCGTCGGCATCGAGGGAGGGGCCGGAGTGTGCCAGGAGGCGGGCGTGGCGTACGTGCTCACGCCGCTTCCCGAGCGCAACCGCGACAGCATCGAGCTGGGCCTGCGACGGCAGGGCTTCGAGAAAGCACGCCTCCCCGAGTTCCAGCTCTTCGATACCGCCGAGGGCAACATCGTCTCGGTGTTCCAAAAGAGGCTGGAGCAGGGCGAGAAGCTGGAGATGGGAAAGTGGGGCGTCCTGGTACTGCCGGGGAGGTAGGCGGAATGGGACGGGGAACGGCGGAGACGGCGGGCGGGGAACGTCAGACCACAGAGACACGGAGAGCACAGACTCTCACGGAGAACGACAAGGCAGACAAACGGCGAGAGAACGGCGGAGACGGCGGGCGGCGAACGTCAGACCACGGAGACACGGAGAGCACAGAGTCTCACGGACAACGGCCTGGGAAGGCGGGAGAGGCCGCGAGACGCCAGAGATGACCACCTACCACCCGGGGAGGGCGTACCACAGTGACCGCCCCGCAAACCAGTTCGCCCATTGTCCTTCGCACCGCGTCCGCCGCCCTGCACTTCTGCCCGGACACAGGCCGACTCCTGTGCCTCAGGCCGCTGGGGAGCCCGGACACTGATCTGCTGGCCACATCGACGGCAGACCCGGTCTTCGCCCTCCAGTACCTGTCCGAGGACCGGCAGTTCGTGATGCTGGACTCACGCAGCGCCCGCGAGGCCTCGGTCCGGCTCGTGAACGGGGTGTTGGTGCTCGCGTTCTTTGGCGTCGGGGGGCTGGATGTGGATGTGACGCTGACGGTGCGGGCCGATGAGGCCGAACCCATGAGTCGGTGGTCCTGCACCGTGCGCAACGGCGCGGGCCTGCGCATCGTGGACGTCCAGTTCCCCTTCGTTGTGGTGCGGGAGCAGGAGGGCGGCTCCGTTCTGCTGCCCGCGGGGCATGGGGAGCTGTGGCAGGGCGAGATGCTGCGAGACCTGCCGCTCGATGTGCCCGAGCGCTGGCGGCTCATTCCCCCCAACGGCAACTCGCCACACTACCCGGGGCGGGTGTTCGCGCAGTTCGCGGCCTGGTGCGCCCCGGAGGGCGGCGTCTACCTGGCCGCCGAGGACACCGAGGGCAATGTGAAGCTCATCCATGCTCTGCGCCGCGGCCCCGGAATCCGCCTGGGCATGGCGCACGTGGGCGACTGGCCCACCGAGGGCACACGCACCCTGGAGTACGAGACGCTCCTGGGCTGCTTCGAGGGCGATTGGACCGACGCCGCCGACATCTACCGCGCCTGGAGCCTGCAGCAGCACTGGGCCACGCCGCTTTCGCAGCGCCGAGACGTGCCCCGGTGGCTCCTGGACTCCCCGCCCCATATCACCATCCGTCTGCAGGGCTACCTGGACGCCGGCCCGGCGCCGCTGATTGAGCCCTTCATCCCGTACGAGAAGTGCCTCCCGCTTCTGGAGGGTATCAGCGAGCGGGTGGAGGCGCCACTGGTGGCGGTGCTGATGTCCTGGGAACGCGGGGGCCCGTGGGTATACCCGGACTGCTTCCCACCTGTCGGTGGCGATGAGTCGCTGGCGCGCTTCTGCGGACTGGCCCGGGAACGTGGCTGGCATGTGGGGTCCTTCTGCAACGGCACCCGCTGGGTGACCCGGCACCTGTACAACGGCTACGACGGCAGCGAGTATTACCATGCACACCACGGCGAGCGCAGCGTCTGCCACACGCACGAGGGGGAGCCGTGGGCGGAGCATTGGGACCAGAGCTGGCGCCCCAGCTACACGTGCTGTATGGCGGCGGAGCTTACGAGGTCCATTGCGGTCGACTTCGTCCGTCGGCTGATCGGCTGGGGCATGGAGTCGATTCAGTTTTTCGACCAGAACTGCAGCGCGGCGACGTTCCCCTGCTTCTCCTCCGAGCACCACCACCCGCCCATGCCCGGTAAGTGGATGGCCCGGGCGATGGTGGACACGATCGGAGAGTTCCAGGAGCTGGCGGAGCAGGCCGGCCAGAGCGGGGTTATCCAGTCCACAGAGAACCCGTGCAATGAGTTCTGCCTGAACCTGTTCCAGCAAAGCGACGTGCGGGTCAGCCCGCCTTCCAGCGGGCTGGCGAACTTCGTGCCCATCTACCACTATCTGTTCCACGAGTGCACGATCCTGCACGGCATGATGAGCACCGGCGGCGAGCCGTATGCCCTGCCGATCCGCAATGCGTGGAACCTGGTGTGGGGCGAGATCCCGGGAGCGGTCATGACCGGCGATGGGACGCTGCTGAACCGCGAGACCTTCAACTGGGCCGAGTGGGAGCCACGGGTGGGGAGCAATGAGGACAGCCTGGAGATGATGCGCACGGCCACGGCCATGCGCCGCGGGGCCGGACGGGACTTCCTGGTCTGCGGACGGATGCAGCGCCCGGCGGAGGTGGACGGCGAGGTTCTGCGCTGGGAGCACGATGGGCGCCGGTACGAGGTCCCGGCGGTGGCCCATGCGGCCTGGCAGGCGCCGGACGGTCGTCACGCGGTGATATTGGCCAACTGGACGGACGAGGCCCGGGACGCCACCGTGAGCGACGGGCGTCTGGGCGACGGCGTACTGCTCCACGCCTGCGGGCGGGGCAGCGGGAGCGAAGAGACCGAGATGGACGGAGGCGCCCTGACGGTGAGCGTGCCGGCGCTGGGGTGCGTGCTGGTGGAGGGCCGGCGGCAGGGGGAGTGAGACGCGCCGCTCTAGAGGTCCGGCCAAAAAGCCGGGGCTGCCGTGAGTATGTCATTCTGGAGCGTCGGCGTCGCGGGCGCCGCTTGGGCGAAGAATCTCATTGAATGCCAGGAGATTGTACGAGCTGCTCTTACCGGGAGCGAACGCTCTCAGAATGACACTCTCGGCGAACGGAGCTTTTCGGCCGGGCGTATAGGCCGGTGACAGGCGGGATGGCCGAGCCGCCGCTGTAGGTCAAGCTCGCAACTCGACGTCCCTGACCGTGCAAAAGACGCCAATGACGGACAGCCGACACCCAAAGAGCATCGACTTTGGGGACCCCGAACCAGAGCTCAGGAGTGAACCACCATGACCGGCCCCAAGACCCTCATTAGCATCCTGGCGATAGGCCTGCTCTGCGCTACTATTGCCGCAGCCTCGGAGCCACCGGCCCTGCCCTTCGTCGTCACCGCCTGTGTGCGCACGGACGTGGCGCCCGCGATCGACGGCAAGCTGGACGACGCCTGTTGGCGGCGCACCCGTCCGATGGAGCCCTTCGTCAAGCTCACCCTCGGCACTTTGGCGAACTTCGGCTCCATCGGCTACATGGCCTATGATAGTGAGAACCTGTACATCGGCGTCCACTGCCAGGAGCCCGCTGTGGACAAGATCAGGGCGGAGGTTACCCGGCGCGATGGCGCGGTATTCGGCGATGACTGCATCGAGATCTTCCTGATCCCGCCGGATTCCACACTGCTGGCGGGCGTCCCGGAGCATGCGCGGTACTTCCATCTAGTGGCCAACTCGGTCGGGACGATCTACGACGAGATCGGCCTGGAGGCGCCCACTTCGTATGACGGGCAATGGCGGGCGGCGGGAGCCAAGGGCCCGGACTACTGGGAGCTGGAGGTGGCGATCCCGTTCTCGGAGCTGGGGACCTCCGCCCGCGACGGGGCGGCCTGGACGGGGAATATCAGCCGGGCGCGCTGGCTGGAGAAGGAGTACACTTCCTGGTCTCCTATCCAGCGAACCTTCCATGACAAGGACCGTTTCGGGCGCATCGTGTTCACGACCGATCTGGCCCAGACCGAGGAGCAGATCGCCGCGGTGGAGTTCGCGGCCGTCAAGAGCGCCCTGCTCCAGGTATCGAGGAGACCGTTGCGGCGACGCAGGAGCTCGCGGCCGGCCTCCCGGAGAGCTCCCGACCGGATGCCCTGCGCACCGCGGGCCGGCTCCGCGGGCGTCTGGGGAATGTGCGGCACCGGCTGGGGACGCTGACGGTGGATAACTTCCGCGAGCAGTGGCAGAGCCTGCATCGCCGGGCCGCGCGCCTCGATCGGGACGCCGAGGACGCCCGGGACGAGATGACGATGCTGGCCGCCACCGACGGTGGGCGGAAGGCGGCCCAGGTGTTCATCACCCCGGCCATGAGCAATCAGCGGCTGGAGGACAACCGTTGGCCCAAGGACATCGAAACGCTGGCGGATTTGAGCCTCACCGCCTGCCCCGGCGAGTACGAGGCGGCGACCTTCAGCCTCTACGCGGTGCGCGAGCTTGAGCAAGTCACCCTGGATATCAGCGAGCTCGCGGGACCGGCCGGCACACTCCCGGCCTCCTGCATCGACCCCTATGCCGTGAAGTGCTGGTATCAAGCGGGGCGGGGCATCGGCGATCTGGGCCAGAAGCTGCCCACGCCGGAGCTGCTGCTCAAGGACGACGACCTCGTCAGAGTCGACCATGAGACCCCGACCAATCTTGTCCGTTCCCGGCCGGGCTCGACGGAGTATCTGGATGCCGCCCAAAAGGACTCATCGAACCTGGCCGGGTTCGTGCCGCGCGATGCCGAGAAGCTGCTCCCGCTGACCGTTCCGGCCCGCAGGCTCAAGCAGTTCTGGCTCCGAGCCCACATCCCCGAGGACGCCGGGGCCGGGACGTACGAGGGACGGGTGACCGTGCGCGCCCGGGACACCGAGGACATCGTCATCCCTCTGACGGTGACCGTCCTGCCTTTCACCCTGGCTGAGCCGGTCTTGGAGTATTCCATCTACTATCGCGGCGTGCTGACCCCCGGTGGTGGGGGCAGCATCAGCTCGGAGGCCAAGTCCGCTCAGCAGTACGCGGCCGAGATGGCAGACCTCGTGGCCCACGGAGTGACCAACCCCACCCTCTACCAGGGCTATGACGAGCGGTTGCTCAGGCAAGCCTTCGAGCTGCGCGAGGCCGCCGGCATCCGGGGCCCCGTGATGACCCTGGGGGTGAGCACCGGGGCGCCGCAGACCGAGGAGGCCGTGGCCGAGCTCAAGGAATCTGTCACCAGGTGGGTCCGGTTCATCGAGGACAGGGGCTACGACACGCTGTACGTCTACGGCATCGACGAGGCGTCCGGTGAGGGCCTGAAGGCCGAGCGCATCGCTTTTGAGGCCGTGCACGACTGTGGGGCCAAGGTCTTCGTGGCCTGCTACCGCGACTACTTCGACCTGGTCGGTGACCTGCTGGATCTCCCCGTCTGGTCCGGAAGGCCTGACCCCGAGGAGGCCGAGAAGGCCCACAGCGTCGGCCACCGCATCTTCAACTACGGCAATCCGCAGTGCGGCGTGGAGGAGCCCGAGACGTACCGACGGAACTTCGGGCTCGCGCTGTGGAAGGCGGGCTATGACGGCGCCATGGACTACGCCTACCAGCACTCCTTCGGCCACGAGTGGAATGACTTCGACAACGCCAGCTACCGGGACCACACCATGGCCTACCCCACCGAGAACGGGGTGATCGGCACCATCCAGTGGGAGGGCTTCCGCGAGGCGGTGGATGACGTGCGGTATCTGTCCACTCTGCTGCAGGCGGTACAGCAGGCGGAGCAGGCCGGTGGCCGCAGGGCGGAACAGGCCAAGGATGCCCGGGCGTGGCTGGAGGCTCTCGATCCCGACGCCGACCTGGATGCACTGCGGGCGGAGATCATCCGGCGCATCGTCGAGCTGAGG